>VGOO01000051.1 GCA_016875925.1 Chloroflexota bacterium | reverse complement strand
CGCGCATGACAAGTGGCGGAGTACTGCGATGATCAATTGCCAGAGCATCGCCATCAACGATATGTGCCATCACGCCGGCAATTACGGCTTCCTCGCCGATGCCCAGATGCATCTCGCCGGCTATTTCTCCCTCCTGCCACAACCGCGCCACCGCTTCCTCAAAGCGCCGACTGCGCAACATCTGGCGGTACAAAGACCAAAGATCGCCTCCCATAAACCTCCTCCTTTAGGCTCAAACCATCGAATCGACGAGTGGAATGGGGAATATTCCCCAGTCTGGCTGCTCGCTGCCGACTATGCTCGAGACCTACTCACTGAATGTGGAAATGCCATAGAAGACCACGAAGGCCACCATGGCCACCAGGATGAGGATACCCATGGCCAGTGCCAGCTTGGCACGGCCTATCCTGCCACCCAGATAGTCGCCCAGAATCATGCATACGCCAGCGCCAGCCACTATCATGAAAATAGTAAACGCAGTCTTTGGGTCAGGCATATACTACCCCCGATTTGCAGATTATAGACGATTCTGCTAATAACAGGCAATAGCCGCAGTTCGCCCATCGACGACAAGCAGCGCGAGGCTTTTGCCTTGCAATCCGTTTGCCAAGAGGTTGTCCGAAAACTCCAAAAATAACATGATTCGTGTAGGGGCGGGTTTTTAAACCCACCCGTTGTCTTACGGACGCACCCGAAGGTACGCACATGCATGTTTTTGGGCAGCCTCGCTATAGCTTGCATCTTACTGAAGCACCACCTCCGCCTCACCCACAGCCACCTTCTCTCCGGCCTGGTTCATAGCCCACATGTCCAGTGTCACAAAATTCTTTCCCTTGCCGGCAAAATGCTTTTCGCTTACCATAGCACCATAAGTGCAGGTAGAGTCTACCGGCACAGGCTTAATTAGCTTGACCTCCATCCTTTTTAGCCAGCCACCGGAGGGGTAAGCCCAGTTGGTAATCACCGTAGCCATCAAAGACATGGTCTGGTTGCCATGCATCACCGGCACCGGCAAGCCAAAAACCTGAGCTGTTTTGCACCACTCAGGATAAGTATGCACCGGGTTATAATCAAGCGAAGCCACGGCATGATGCCAGATAACCTCCTGCGTGACGTGCTGCCGTACCTCGGGCAGGACATCGCCGCAGTTCACCGTTTCAAAAGTCAATTTCTTCGTCATTTTCATCACCCCTACAATTAAATACCGCTCAAAAACGCCCTATCTTTGCCAGTCTCCCTCTGTCATTCTAACCCCATTGTCATTCTGAGCGCAGCGAAGAATCCCCCTGCCTTCTTACCACTGGGATTCTTCAGTCGCTCCGACAAAATCGGTGCTCCTTCAGAATGACAGAAGACCAACGATTCACGCTTCCAGGGCGTGTTCGCCCCTGGCAAATTTCAACACATCGGCCTTAGACCTGGGCAATATTAGCGTCATGTAACCCCTCATCTTCAGCTTACCATGCTGATCATAAAGCTCCGATAGATACCTCATGTAATACTTACCCCTTTTCAACCACTTGTCATAGCTGGTAGTCTTCAGGGTGAGCACATCACCAACTCGTATGGGGTCGTGCCACTCCAGTATCTGCCCTGGATTCCTAGAGCCAGGTGTCCTTATCCAACTTCCGCTGCCTTTCCTTAATAGATAGAACAACACCTGCGTGGTAAATAAAGGATGCGGCACCAATTCGTCATAGCCGCACTTTTGGGCATATTCCTCGTTGTAGAATATGGGATTGGCATCAGGCACCCCTTCAGCATAGGCAATCATGTCTTCAGCCTTGACCTCAAACTTCAGCGGTATCACCGCTTCCCTGCCGATTTCTATCTCATCCCAGAACTCGTAATTCTCGATTTGCTGTTGCTCCAGAAAATCGGCGCTGAATTCCTTCTGCTTCTCCGTCTTCTGATATTTCGCCATCTCTTCTAAATAGCCCATTGCTACCTCCTTTCTCAGTCAGCAAGGATTATAGCATACCAACTGCCAGTCGGCAGTCGGCAGTCAGCAGTTGCAGCCAGCAGTTTCAAGTCACACTCGACTCAGGCAACGGGCGTGAGGCAACAGGCAACAGTTTTCTTGCCTCTAGCCATTTGCATCTTGCAACTACCAAGGAGCTACCTGTGCCAGATTTCATGATTTGTTTTTCATGTATTTTGCGCCTTGCGCTTGCATTTTGAAACCGACTTTTGCCTGTTACTTTTTACATTTTTAAAAACTTTTTCCAAATTTTCCCCAAAAATACTTGACATATTTTCGATTAAGTGCTATAAAAATGTGTGATAAGGGAAACATGAATGCGCCTTCATGTTAACCGCAACAGAAAAAATCAGGCGAAAGGAGAAATAGGCGAGTGCCCAAAGTGGCCACAATACTGAAAACAGGTGCGGCAGACGAGGCAGCAGAGGAGCCTCCAGGCGTAACCACTGTTAAATGCGAGGTGGAAGAAGAGCCTCCAAGTTTGGTTGTTCCCATCACCAGAGAGGAAGAAAAACCTCCAAGCTCGCAAGTATACAACGACAGAAATAAATTTTTCGGCCATGTCCAGGACGAACAATGGAATGACTGGCGGTGGCATTTCCGAAATCGAATTAATACTGTTGAAGAACTGACCAAGTTCATCCCTCTTTCAGCCAAAGAACAAGACCAGCTAAAGCTGGTAACAAAGAAGTACCCACTTTCCATAACCCCATACTATCTTTCCTTGATCAACCCCTTTGACCCCGACGACCCTGTAAGAAAACAAGCAGTTCCTTGTTTTGCCGAAATTGCTTTGGCGGGTATGGGCTATGAAGACCCACTGGAAGAGGGACGTAACTCTGTAGTGCCTGGCCTGGTACACCGCTACCCTGACCGGGTGCTCATGGTGCTCACCGACCTCTGTCCCATGCTCTGCCGTCATTGCACCCGTAAGCGCGAGTGGCACAAGGGAGGATGGGTGCACACGTCAGCCGAAATCGAACGGATGCTGGACTATATCCGTCAGAATCCTCTTATCAGGGACGTTATCATCTCCGGCGGCGACCCCTTGACCCTATCCACGCATCGGCTGGAAGAAGTCATCTCTGGCCTGCGGCAGATAGAGCACGTGGAGGTCATTCGCATTGGCACCAGGTGTCCCGTAGTGCTACCGCAGCGCATCGATGATGAGCTTTGCACTATGCTGTCCAAATATGGACCTATCTGGCTCAATACCCATTTTAACCACCCCCGCGAGATAACGCCAGAGTCAGCCAAAGCCTGCGATAAGTTGCTGCGTAGCGGCATCCCCGTGAACAACCAGTCGGTGCTGCTCAAAGGTATAAATGACACCGTGGAGACACAGCGGAAACTGTGCCAGGGTTTACTCAAGATAAAGGTGCGCCCCTACTATCTCTTTCAATGCGACGAGGTACAGGGCACAGAGCACCTACGCACATCGGTAGAAACGGGTATTAAAATAATAGAATGTCTCAGGGGACACACCTCGGGCCTGGCTATACCTGCTTTTGTTGTCGACCTGCCCAATGGCGGTGGCAAGGTGCCTCTACAGCCCAACTATGTCCTGTCCAAGAACGAAGATGAGCTGGTGTTGAGAAACTACCAGGGTTATGTTTACCACTATCGCAATCCCAAAGGGGTTGGGCCCTCAAGCAACGGCCATAAGAATGGCAAGCGGGTAACTGAACCTGCGCTCTGGCCTCAACGACCCATTAGAACACCGGCTTTGACTCCAGGAGCCAGAGTTGAGAATAGGGCTGGCGTACGACCTTAAGCAGTCTGTTCCCTTGGGGACTGGCCATCCCGAAGATGCACTTGAAGAGTATGATTCTCCGGAGACTATCGCATCCCTGGCAGCGGCTATTGAGTCTCTGGGGCACGCTGTAGTCAAACTTGGCGGTGGCAGGGAATTCATAGGCAACGTCCTTCGGGAGAAGGTTGCCTTGGTGTTCAACATCGCCGAGGGACTGGGCAATTACCGTAGCCGTGAGGCACAAGTGCCAGCCATACTTGAAATGCTGGGCATCCCCTATTCAGGGTCGGATCCGCAATGCTTGGCTATCTGCCTGGATAAGCCGCTAACCAAGAAGCTGGTCGCTATGGCCGGCATTCCCACTCCAAAATGGCGAGTTATCGAGAACAGCCAGCAACTGAGAGAAATCTTTTGGAGCGATTTCCCGGTCCCGGCCTTTGTCAAGCCAGCCCACGAGGGTTCCAGCATGGGCATCAGCGCCGGTTCCAAAATCGAAGACGCCAGCCGACTGGTTGAGACAATCTCCAAAATGCTGGAGCGTTACCGTCAACCAATTATGGCAGAAGAATTCATCTCCGGCAATGACATTACCGTGGGCATAGTAGGCAACTCGCCACCGAAAGTCGTGGGTATCATGCGAGTTCTGCCCCAGCAGAACGGGCCACAGTTTGTTTATTCACTGGAGATGAAACGGGACTGGGAACGCCTGGTAGAATATGAATGTCCGGCAAAGCTGGGCGAGCGTGTGCTCAAGAAAATCGAGGATTATAGCCTTAAAGCCTTTCAGGTCTTGGGCTGTCGGGATTTTGCCCGCGTAGATTTCAAGCTGGGTCCAGGCGTGGAGCCATATTTTCTGGAGATAAATCCTTTGCCCGGGCTTAATCCAAAGAGCGGAGACCTACCTATCATGGCCCGCAAGATGGGCTGGACATATGGAGAGCTGATTTTAGCTGTACTCGACGCTGCCAGGGAGAGATACCCGCAATGCCGCCAAGAGTAGCGATTACCTATAACCAGCCTATCCAACCAAGCTATGCCACCAGCGTTGAGGAGAAATCGGCACAGGCTATAGTTGAATCAGCCGAGGCGGTGCGCAGGGCACTGTTGGAGCTTAGCTATCCCGTGGAGATGGTGCCACTGCTGCCGCCGCTAGAGCAGGTGCCGGACCGTCTAAATAACCTGCAAGTCGATGTGGTATTCAATCTGTTTGAAGGCTTTGAGGACTGGCCAGAGACAGAGGCAGCCGTAGCCGATATCATGACTGAGCTTGACCTGCGCTATACCGGCTGTACAGGTGCTACTCTTTCCCTGGCGTTAAACAAGGCACGCTCAAAGGCACTGATGGAATCGGCTGGAATAGATACGCCTAAGTGCCAGGTTCTCACCCCGCGGACACTATCAAAACTACGCCTCTCTTATCCCTGCATTGTCAAGCCCTATGCCCAAGATGCCAGCCTGGGCATTTCCGAAGACAGCGTGGTAAATGACCATGCCGCACTAGTGGAAAAAGTCAGGGAAGTCAGCAAGCGCTTCGGCGGCAGGGCGCTGGTAGAAGAATATGTGGATGGCCGCGAGTTCAACATCACCGTGCTAGGAAGCTCTGAACCCACACCACTGCCAATATCAGAGATAAACTACTCACTCCCACCAGAAGTGCCACGGATACTTACCTTTGCTGCCAAATGGGACCCTGATAGCCTGTACTTCAAGGGTACGTCTGCCGTCTGTCCTGCTGAGATAGACCCTATGTTGAGGGCAAATATCGAGGATACAGCCATACGGCTCTTTAGGCTATTCGACTGCACGGGCTACGCCCGAGCTGATTTCCGTCTGGACAAAAAGGAACGACTCAAAGTTTTAGAGTTGAATCCCAATCCAGACATCTCGCCAAACTCCGGCGCTGCGCTACAGGCAAGCGTAGCTGGGATGTCATACGCCCGATTTATCGAGAATATCCTGCTCATGGCGATGGAGACAGTGATACAATAAATGCAAGTTGCAGGATGCAAGACAGGAATCATACAGCATGACTCACAACCTACGTCTCCGCCCCATGACTCCCGCTGACAAGCCAGCGATAATGCAGGTATTGAAAGGCACACCCGAATTCACGCCAGCAGAAGTCACGATAGCCGAAGAGGTAATAGACACTTACCTCGGCGACCCCAAAGGCTCCGGATATTATGTGCTGGTGGCAGAGATAGACTCTTCGTTGGCGGGATACATCTGCTACGGACCCGTGCCGATGACTCAGGATACTTGGGATATCTACTGGATAGCAGTCTTGCCTGAGAGCCAGAGGTTAGGTATAGGAAAATCATTGCTGTCTTCCGCCGAGGAGCGAATCAGGAAAGCCAGAGGAAGGATGGCTCTAATAGAAACATCTTCCACGAAACAGTACGAAAAAGCACGGCAGTTCTATCGCTCCCAGGGTTACGAGCTGGCCTCAATAATAGATGATTTCTATTCCCCAGGAGATGACGGACTGATTTTTAAAAAACTGCTATTGTGAAACTTGCAACTTAAACAAACTTGTTAAAAATTTAGCGTTTTTTGTATTCAGGCTATTGACAAACATGCAAATGTGGACTACAATCTCGCCTCGTTGAATTCACCATGAGTTCATTGCCAATATACACGGGCCTTGAATACGTAGGGTTGGCTCTTATTTTCTTGCCAGAGCCAACCACCACTTTCATCGGCGTAGGTCTCCTCGGCTATGCTCGCAGCAAAAAAATGGGACAAGAGCCGCAACCGGTACATCGACGTGCCCATTTCAGCGACATTTACTCCTACAACGTGAAGATGAAAGATAGCTCGGCTATCCATTATCACATAACGGGTATCAGAGAGGGCCAGATGCCCAGAAAATGGCCCGTCACCTACAAGCTGCATACTGCAGACCATATTAGCGAATCACACCTCAGAACCAAGAACAACGTCATCTACGCCCTGCCATCACGTAGAGAGGTTACTGCATTGCGGGAAGGGCTGATAGCCCGTCGTACAATCCACGCACAGCCGACGCGCAAGCAATTCTCAGGGCTACAGGAAGGCCTTCTTGCCAACCGCGTGGCCGGTGCGGGTTATGCCGGGTCAGTGGCTGCCCGCCACGCCCCCAGGCATAAGTGGGCAACCTAGAAGCGAGTCACAAGCTTTAAGTCGTAAGTTCCTGGGTTCGCGTTTTTGCCCTACGACTTGCAACTTGTATCCTACGACTCTCTCGTTGTCTGTTGCCTCATGTCGTTTGCCTATCATTGCATTTGCAACCTGAAAGTCAATATGGGTATAATATTATATCAATTCATGTTATTTTAATGATGATTTATTATTCATGTAGTGTAGTACATTCTGTGCAACGTATTTGGAGGAGATATAATGGTCTTTAGACGATGGGGGAGAAAGCCTTCGTCACAGTGGGCGTTTGTGACCAACCACGCCCTGGTGCTGGCTTATATTGCCAGGCACAAGCGGATTACGGCTCTGGAACTGGCTAGCGAGATAGGGATAACTGAAAGGGCCACGCGCAAGATAATTGCTGACCTGTTAGAAGAGGGCTATATTATTAAGGAGAGGGAGGGGAGGCGAAATCGCTATGATATCGTGCCTGACCAGCCGTTGCGGAATCCGATAAATGGTGAGGCTGAGGTGGGTGCGCTGCTGCGGGTGCTAGGATGGCGAGGACGGAAGAAACAACAGGCGTGATCTGAGATGCAAGTTGCAGGTTGAAAGACCTGAAGCTTGAAGACTTGCTAACGGGAGGTATAGCACCGACTATGGCTAGAAGGAAAACTGAAGCTGCAAAGGCACTGGCAGACGTATCTGAGGAAAAGGCATTCTGGTGCTATGGGGGCGAGGTTTTCAGGAATCTGCAGGAGATGGCTGTTGCCTTGGAGCGCATGTCAGAGGAGGCCTTCGAACATCACGTTACTGAACATAAAAACGACTTCAGTAACTGGGTCAGAGATGTGTTCGGAGACACCACGTTGGCAAATCAACTACGCAAAGCCACTACCAAATCCTCCGCTGCCGGCAGGGTGAAGGCCAGAATCAGCTGGCTAAAAGACAGAATCTAAGAACGAGATTTGCCGCTGGTGACTCGTGACGGGGGATTAGTGGTGGATGACTGTTGACTGCCGAATATCGACTTGTCTCTGGCTTCTTGCCTACACTATAATATGCCACTGTTGCCAAACAGTCGTACGGCATTGCTAGACATCAAACGCACATTCACCAGTTTTCCTCGAGTCCGATGGCTTTTCCCGCTAATGCAAATATCCAGATATCCGTACCAAGTAAAGGAAAAGACAGGAGAATATGCCAGAAGTAAACAATAACAACAAGAAAAAGAGGCTGGAGGCCGAGATACGCCAGATGGAGATAGACGACGTCAGCGCCGTCTACCACCTGGGAGAGCAGCTTTTCACCAGCGAGGAGTTCCCTATACTCTACCGAACTTGGGACGCCTACGAGGTCACTGATTATTTTACCTCTGACCCTGACTATTGTCTGGTGGCTGAGTTCGATGGCAGAATCGTTGGCTTCATTTTGGCCAATACTATAGAGAAAGAGGGCACCGCCTGGAAGAAATACGGGTATGTGAGCTGGATAGGGGTGGATGAGGAGTACCAGCGTAGCAACTTGGGACAACGGCTTTACCGCAGACTGGAAGACAGGTTTGAGGAAGATGGTGTAAGGATGGTCATCGCCGATACCGATGCCGAAAACGTAAAAGCCATTGGCTTTTTCAAAGGCCTAGGATTCTCTGTCCGCGCTGACCATGTCTGGATGGCAAAGACACTGAAGAAGTAGCACAAACCCAGAATTCAACGAAAATGAGGGTAAACCAATTCGCCCAGATACAGCCAAAAAGACTAAAAATTGTCCTCCGAGACCTGGTTGATATTTACAGTCCCACGGGCAAAGAAGAAGAGGCTTTGGAATTCACAGAGTCTTACCTGAAGAAGCAAGGGCTTTGTGTAATCAAGCAAGAGGTAGACGAGAACCGCTACAATCTCATCGTGCCACCAGCCAGAAAGGATAATGATATCCTCTATTTTATAGGGCACCTGGATACAGTAAATGCCTACGACCTGGAGGACTACAGATTTCATCAAAAAGGTGATTTAATCTCAGGACTGGGAACTACAGACATGAAAGCCGGTTGTGCTGCCATGCTAGAGGTTGCTACTGTATTAGCCCAAGTGAAAAAAGGTGGATTGCCTATCGGCCTGGCCTTCGTGGTAGGCGAGGAGGAGGATAGCAGCGGCGCCAAGACATTGGTTAAGGAACTGGACTTTAACTGGGCGATTATAGGAGAACCGACAAACCTGATGCCCTGTCTAGGGCATTACAGTTACATGGAAGTCCTGCTGCGCACCGAGGGCAAACGGGCACACTCCTCGATGCCTGAGCTTGGTCAAAACGCCATCGAAGCCATGTTAAAGCTGTTGCTGCAGCTAACTGAATACGCCACTTCCAAACATCAGGAACTGGTCTATAACATCAGGCAGCTACAGAGTTTCCCACAGGGATTCGTAGTGCCCGATGTCTGTGAAGCCTGGTTAGATTTGCACTTGCCCCCCAGTTCAGATGAGGTCGCATTCCAGAGGGAACTGGACAAGCTGGTGAAAACAGCCAACAAAGATATGCCTGGCTTGAGCGCAGTGTTGAAGTTTGAGGAGACGCATTCTGGCTATCGCCTGCCACAGGATGGAGCGCTTGTGAAAAAACTAAAAAAGATTTACCAGAAGATGTCGCTGCCCTGGGAAGCACAGGACTTCAGGAGCCATTCTGACGGCAATGTCCTCCGGTCCGCAGGAGTTAATCCCATAATTCTTGGTCCCGGTAAACTGGAAGCCGCTCACACGCCCGAGGAGGCTGTTTCCTTCAACCAGGTGGTACAAGCAACCCAGCTATATCTGGACTTTGCCCTGTCGTTGGCCTGAAGAATCGACGAGCTTTATATAAGTATCCACAAATCTTTTATAACAACCCACAGGTGCACATATCATGAGGATAAAAAAAGTAATACCAAGCGATGAACTCACTCCCAAAACCAGTGTAACCCTGAAAGCACAGAGGTGGCTGCGCAACAGCCGATGGCTAGCAGCCGCCGGCGTCTTCACGGTTATTATTGCATTAGTCGCAACTACAGTGGTTACTGCCATATACGTGCCCCAGATAGCTACATTTGTCCCAATCATGGCGCTGGCGCTGGCATTGGCACTTCAAAAATACGCCGCCAGCTTCTTCTCCTTCTTCGTTATCACCTTTTCTGGCATTTACGACTTGGGCGATAGAATCCGCATCGGCAACATCAAGGGTGATGTCCGCCACATTGGCATGCTCTACACTGTGCTTGAGGAAGTGGGAGAAGACGAGAAGCTGGGTGGAGAGCTAACGGGCAGACTGCTTCAAGTGCCTAATCTGATAATCTTGGACCAACCAGTGCTCAACTATTCCAAAGACTACTCGGTGCAATATGAGGCCATCTCATCGGACTACATGTTTGATGAAGTGCGCATTCCCTTGACCACAGACAGCAACGTAGAAAAGGCTACCAAGCTTCTGGAGAATATCCTGACAAGACAGGACGAAGTTTACCTTAAGGAAGCTGGTTACATATTCCGGGATGGCTATCCCAGATTCCTGGACGAAGCTTCCAGTGGGCCGCGCGTGCTGGTATTTGTGGAACCAAAGCATATCTGGATCAAGGGCAAATTTGTGGCTCCCCTGCGCGGTAGAAACGAACTTCGCAGCAGTATCCTGATGGAATTCATCAAGGAAATCAGCACTGCCACTGATATTAGGCTAGCTTGACAACTATCTTTGTTCAACCTATCATCAACAACGCTACGGTTCACGTCGAAAGGGGGAAATTATGTATAGCAAGATACTGGTTCCACTCGATGGTTCAGATGTTGCTGAATGCGTGCTGCCACATGTCGAGGCACTTACCACAGCCAACAACCCTGTTGCGATAACTTTTCTGTATG
>VGOO01000050.1 GCA_016875925.1 Chloroflexota bacterium | reverse complement strand
TGCCCTGCTTATGTCCTTCGCTGTCGGTTTTGTCATGGCCTATGCCTTTTACCGCGAAGAGAAAAATCGAGTTTCTAGCATTCAAATGAGCGGTGGGCCGTTGATGACCAAGAAGGCCACAGTCCTGCTCCTTTTACTAGTAGTCTGGTTGCTGGCACCTAATTACATAGTGTCGAAAGGGCCATACTGGCAGAAGGTTATTGTCTGGGCAGTGGGGTTGGTAGTGGTAGCAATTTATGCCTGGAGGACTATCGAGGCAGATAAGCTGAAAGCCTGGCTCAAGGAGACATGGTGGTTTGTGCGTATAATCTTCCCGTTGCTATTAGCTGGGGTTTTTGTCGTGGGTATCATCGGTGCTCTGCTGCCACAGCAATGGGTTGAGACGTGGCTCGGCGGGTCTGGCTTGCGGCAATCATTTCTAGCCACCATGATTGGAGCCGTTACTTACTTTGCCACCATGACTGAAGCGCCTTTCGTGGATACTTTGATGAATTTGGGCATGGGCAAAGGTCCAGCACTGGCTTTATTACTCACCGGTCCGGGAATCAGCCTGCCTAATTGGCTGGCCATCGCCAGGGTCTTTGGAGCAAAGAAGGCACTCGTTTACATTCCGACGATTATTATCCTAGGTACGCTGGTGGGTTGGATAGCTGGAGTATTCTTACATTAACCAGCGAGTTAGATAACTAGAAAGGTAACATGGCAGAAGAAAAACACTGGGAAGAAGGTATGAAGACCCACGAGAACCTAATATTTTCCTGTTTTGGTGGTCTGTCCAACACGGGCATAACCAGCGCTCTAGCCAGCATGGAGGCTGTCAAGGAGCTTGGACTGGAAAAAGTGGCTATTGGTTGTCTGGGGGCGCTACCGCTCGGGGTTAAACCAGTTATTGGCAAGACCAGAGCGGCAAAAAACGTCATTACCGTGGATGGCTGTCCTTTTGAGTGTGCCAGGAAGACCGTTGAGCAGTCCGGGTTCACGCCAACCAAAAGTATTGTCCTGGTCAGAGACATAGGGATGAAGAAAAAAACCCTGCACGAAGACATCGGCGGCGACATTAAGACACTTATGGACTATATTTCAGATGATGAGGTACAAAAGGCAAAAGAGCTTATCGTAAAAGCTATTATGGAAACATAAAAGGAGGTTAAGAAATGAACATAAAAATTCTGGGCACCGGATGTGCCAAGTGCCATCAGCTAGAAAAGACTGTTGAAGAGGCGGTAAAGGAACTCGACATTGATGCCACCATAGAGGAGGTCAAGGACATCAAAAAGTTTATAGATTACAAGGTCATGATGACTCCCGGGCTGGTAGTCAATGAGCAGGTGGTGAGCAGTGGCAAGGTGCCTTCGAAAGCAGAGGTCACACAGCTAATTATAAATGCCATGGCTATGGAAGAGCAGAAAAAGGGCTCTTAAGGTTCACAGGTCTGCCCAAAGATATCTTGCATAGCCTTATACCAACCTTTGTTGAGTTAAAGTAAATTCGTAATAAGAGGAGGTTCAGGAATAACATGCGCATACCATTTAAGGCCAAGATGCATGTGCTTCTGTTTTGCATCTTGGCAGTGGGGCTGGTCTGTGCTTGCACAAGCTCAGCTCCACCAACAACCGCACCACCGAGCCAGCCTGCAGCAATGACTGGGGCAACTAGCGAAAAACCACCGACTTCTCCTGATGTACCGGGGGCAAGTAATATGGTAAAGGTTGTCTATTTCCATCCTCATATCCGCTGTGGTCCTTGCATCTATGTGGAGGTACGGACTCGCGAAAATATCGAAACATATTTCCAAAGCGAGGTTGATAGCGGCAGGCTTACTTATGAGGTTTATGATCTTGGGGACAAGGCTAACGCTGGCATTGCCAACAAGTACAAAGTTGTGGGCTCACAGCTTTTCATAAACGTAGTGAAGAGTGGCGTTGACCAAATTAAACATATAGGAGATGTCTGGATGCCGAAATACCTGAATGACCAAGACGCTTTCGACGAACTGATACAAAAGACTATCAGACAAGCCCTGAAGGACGCGAGTTGATGGATTTTAGCGGCATTGCAGGGAATTCTAACATCCCGGTGCTGTCAGCACTGTTCCTGGGGCTGATAACTGCTATCAGCCCTTGCCCTTTGGCTACCAACATAGCAGCCATAGCATATGTGAGCCGCAAGGTGGCTGACCGTAAGTTCGCCGTGATAACCGGGACGCTCTACACACTGGGACGGATGTTTTCTTATTCGCTTCTTGGCGTTCTCATCATAGTGCTCGGCATGGAAATCCCTGGCGTATCCCTGTTCCTGCAAAGTGTTGGAGAGCGCATTTTAGGCCCTATCCTGATTGTGGTGGGAATCTTGATGTTAATCATCGACAGGATTTCCTTTGGCAAGGGTGGCGGTGTGCTATCAAAGTTAGGCGGTAAGGTTGCTGATTGGGGAATGATTGGGGGATTCCTGCTCGGTGTTTTGTTTGCACTTGCCTTTTGTCCCTATAGCGCCGTCCTGTACTTCGGCGTCCTTATGCCTCTGGCGCTTCAGTCCAAAGAAGGAATATTGCTTCCAGCAATATTCGCTTTTGGCACCGGGCTGCCGGTTTTGATAATTGGCACGCTCCTATCCCTCGGTGTATCCGGAATCACGTCATGGCTAAATGTCATTACTCGTGCCGAACGCATCATTAGGATTGTTGTCGCCGTCATCTTCATCATTGTGGGTGTCTACTATGTCGTACTATTATTTAAATGAGCTTGAAGAATGACTATCAGAAGAACATACTTATGACCTACCTATCTGCACAAGGAAAAGCACAGACATGGTTACGCGGAAAAACACAATCAGCCGAATTTGTCCTCTTGTTTTGGCGCTGCTGGCATTGCTATTGATTTGTGCCTGCCAAAGCAAAAGTGCCGATTCGGAGGACGAGAGCTCTTATCTAGCCTCGATTCCCCTTGAACGCGTGCTAGGCAACGGCAAGCCGACACTGGCCGAATTCGGTTGGAGAAAGTGCATCCCATGCAAGGAAATGCGGCCTATACTGGAGCAACTGGATGTGGAATATAAGGGCAAGATAAACGTGGTAATCATCGAAATCCCCTTCCATGAGGACCTAGCTGCGAAATATGGCATCAGGTTTATGCCCACCCAGATTTTTTTCGATAGCAACGGTAAAGAGGTTGCTCGCAATGCAGGTTTCCTGCCCAAGGCTCAAATCATTGCCCAGTTAGAACAAATGGGAGTTAGATAAGGAGAGGGTTTTGTCATATTTCAACACAATAAGGTTATAGCAATGTCCGTGAGAAAAATGATTTGCGTTCTTCTATATCTTAGCTTAGCCCCTGGATTGCTTTACGCTTGTGCGACGCCAGTTTCTACAGCACCTGTGGCTTCAGCACAACTGTTGAGGCCATCTGACAAGGTGGAGCTTGTCTATTTTCATCGCTCTCATCGCTGCGAGGCTTGCATTTTCGCTGAGCAACGTATTGGCTACATCGTGAATACGTTCTTCGGGGATGAGCTACAGAGCAGCAAATTGACCTTCGAGGTATATGACCTGGGTGATAAGAAAAGTGCTGCCACTGCCAGTAAGTACGGTGCCATTGGTACACAGTTGTTCATCAATGCCATAGATGACGGCGTTGACCATATCCGACATATCTATGAGATTTGGTATTGGGGCTGCATAGACAATGAAAGTGTCTTTAATGAAACGGTCAAAAACATTATTCAAAAAGCGCTTTACGGCAGGTAGCAATGTGGTGTTGTACACGTGGGATAGAGCGCTTGAATGTGAGGAAATGAAGCATAACATTTTGCCGCTGAACTACCTCGCCATCATAACGATTATGGGTTCCAGTTGTGTCTCTACAGCACCGGATGTCACAGCGATTGGCTTCATTGTATCAGCATCGGTGAACTGGGATGATGACCCTGAGCCGGACGGAGTCGCATTCGCATTAAGACCGCAGGACGCTGACGGTTTTATGGTTAAGGCTGAAGGCAACCTCAGTGCCAGGCTCTGGTCACAGCCAGACCGTTTCGTAGAGAATAAAGGTGAACTAATCCAAGAGTGGAACGACATACGTGTGACACGTAGAGACTATGACAAAAGAGATTTGGCAGCCAGAATACGCTTGGAGTATGCTGATTATAAACCAGCCCCCAGCGAATGTGGCATCTTGGAGGTGACATTCACATTGCCGGGAGGGAAAAGTTTCACATTTTCTGAAAGTAAAATAAGTCTAAATCCACCGCAAGGATGGAGTGAACAACTCGTTCCCGGTTGTTATCCATAAGGCGGTTCGCTGTGATTTGGCTTGCTGAAATGGTCTATCAGGAAGATGAACCACAGACTATGAAATTCAAAGTATAGGAGGCTGATATGTTTGAAAAGATACTGTATCCTACAGATTTTTCCGACGTAGCGAAGAAAGCTCTGGAATACTGTAAAAAGCTGAAAGAGGCAGGAACCAAGAAGGTTATAGTTCTGCACGTCATTGAAATGGACCCCAACGTCGAGAAAATACCAGCAAACATTAAAGAGGTGCTTAAGAAAGAGCTGGAGCAAACAGCAAGTAAGGAAATCGGAGCCATCGCCACCGAACTAAGGAAGACGGGCTTTGATGTCACCGTGCGAATCGAGCTAGGCAGCCCGGTAAAGAAGATATTAAAAGTGGAAGAGGAAGAAAACGTCTCCGCTATAGTCCTTGGCTCACATGGGAAGAGCAATATTAAGGAAATACTTATAGGCTCCGTTTCAGAAAATGTGATAAGGAAATCCAGAGTGCCAGTGCTTGTAGTAAAAAGATAGAAGAATAGCAAAACCGAGGGGAAAATGACAGAGGAACATTCAATATCATGAGAGATAATTTATCAATAGCAATGGCGGTGGTCCTGTCCTCCATATTGGTAATATCTGGCTGTGCTACCCCACCTGGTCCCAATGTAGAGGAACAGGCTCCCGATATCCCTGAATCAACCGAGGTGGGTTCCGAAGCAGGGCCCGAAATCGGCAAACTTGCTCCTGATTTCACCCTCGAGACCATCGATGGTCAAAGCGTAACTCTAAGCGATTTTCGCGGCAAGATGGTGATGCTCGTATTCTGGGTAATGGAGTGCAAGGAATGCATCCGCGAATTGTCTCATATACAGGCTTTTTTTGATGAAGAGATAAGTGACAGCCTTGTAGTTCTCACAGTCAATGTCGGGAATGCTATGACCGAGGTGGAGGAGTTTATTGACACCAACAAATACACTTTCCCGGTACTGCTTGACTTAGATGCAGAGGTATGTATAAAGTACCAGCATGGTGCACCCACAACCTTCTTTATCGACGCCAACGGCATCATTCGAGAAGTAAAAGACGAAACTTTCCAGAGCCGAGATGAAATCGAAAGCATACTACAATCTCTTGGGGTTGATTAGGTCTGAAGTACTGGCGTGTAACACCTGTTAACAAGGTGGCTATGTGACAATACATACCAAGTCGGAAGGCAAATTGTTAATATAAGAAGGATGTAAAGTGATATGAACAAGCCGATGAAAGTAAAGATGCATAGTCTCTTGCTCATAATCTCGATAATCGGAGTGCTATGCGCCTGTGGAGGACAGACTTCAGCAACTAGTACACCCACAGACAAGTCTTCGGGTACACCTTCTTCAAGTAAGCAGCTAGGTCCACCGGACAGGGTCGACGTCGTCTATTTCACACAGGGCAAGCCCTGCCACTGCATCGCTGCGGTAGGCGACGCTATTCAAACTACCATGTTCTTCAATTTTCAGGATGAACAGTCCAGCGGTAAACTAAGTTTCCAGGTGGTCGATTTGGATGACCTGAAGAATGCTGTTATAGCCAAAAAATATAACGCAACTCCGTTCATTTTGTATATTCTTGAGGTGAGAGGAGGGTATGAACGGATTATCGATGTGCCGGAAATCTGGTCACCGCGCAGAGAATCTATCGAAGAAATAGTGAAGCGTAAAATCGAGCAAAGTCTGAACGGAGAACTATGATGGATATGCTCAGCATCGCCAAAACTTTGAATATACCACTTCTTTTAGCGCTGCTGGCTACTGCTTGGATTCAATCTAAAACGTCCGGTAAAAATCAACTGCTCAGATTATGAAAAATTTGGTCAAAATTGAACAAATTTATATTGTTTTGCTTCCGCTGATCGTGTTCGGCTTGCTGTCTGCGTGTTCTAACCCAGTGCCAGCAGCCGAGCCAACAGAAAAGTCTCCGGGGCCACCCGACAGGGTTGACATCGTCTACTTCCACCTTGGCGAGGCCTGTCATTGTATGGACCCGATGGGTGATTGTATCCATGCCACCATATTTTTAAACTTCCAAGAAGAATTGCATAGCGGCAGGCTGACCTTCCAAAGGCTGAAGCTAGATGACAAGAACAATGCCGCTATTGATGAAAAATACAATGCGGCTCCATTCACCTTATTTATCAACATAGTGACAGGCAATACTGAGCACATTATCGCTGTACCGGAAATTTTGTCAGTTAGATATGACAGAGAGGCCCTTGAAGAATTGGTTAAAACTAAAATTGAGAAAAGCCTTAATGGGATAGATGAAGATTTTGAAAAATAAAACAGTAGTGCGACCCCTTATCCCGACTAGTCGGAATTTAGGGTCGCCCGGTGTGGTTGGGCGAGGCTAAAGCCTCGCACTACATTAGTAAACAATTTATGCAATCCTGATTTTCTAAAGACAGGAAAGTGAGGTAAACTTTAGGGTTGTAGGTATTATGGCAAGGAAAAAAGTTAAAAAGGCCGGGAAAACCAGGGGTAGAATAAATCTGGTCGCTAGCATACTCATCGGGCTAACCCTGCTGGTATCGGGGACAGGCAAAATACTTGGCATAGAAGAGACGCCGGCCCAAGTTGTTGATTTCATAAGCAACTTCCTCCCCAGCATCTTCATAACCCCAGCCACCATCTATTTTCTTTTTGATGTCTTTGTACCTGTTGTCATTCCCTGGGTAGAAGTCATCTTAGGAGCTTGTCTACTCATCGGGTTTTTGCCTCGGCTTATGGCTGTTCTCTACCTTCCGCTTCTAGCGGCATTTATGGGGACAAACCTATGGTCAATTATGCAGGGAGGATATACCACCTGTGCTAGTTGCTTCGGCATCTGGGAACAGTACTTCGGCTCGCTCACACCTACTCAGTCTCTAATCTACGACCTCGTCCTTTTAGCTCTCGCCATTGTGATAATAATCTTCCAACCGCGTGGTTTCCTTTCCAGCAGGGAGTGGCTGGCAAAAAGAAGGAAGTTTGATGCGGCGACGCTAAAGCCTAAAATACGCGCCTTCAGCAGGCAGTTACAGAAGTTGGGGGCAAAAACTATGGTGTACCTCAACCTGACCCTGAAAAAGGCTAAAGAGCATCCTCGCATCGCACTTGCTACAGGAGTTTGTCTTCTTGTCCTGATTGCCTGCGGTATCACCTTAGTATCCATCAGTCCTGCTATCCCAAAGAATGGTGCCAGAGTGGAGGTTCCGGTGGTCTCTGACACATCGGTTTCAGAGCTGTCTGAGACGAGTGCTGCCATTTCCTGGATGACAGACAGGCCGACCATCAGCAGCATTGAAATTTATTCAGAGGACGGCACTTTCATCATCACCATCACTGACAAGAAACCGGCTACTACGCATAGACTGCTCGTTGCCGGGCTTACCAGTGGTACAAACTATTACTTCAGGATTCTATCTGAGGATAAGCAGGCGATATCCGGAGAACATTCCTTCTCAACGCTAGCTGAAGTTATCAGCCCACTCACGATTTCTGATGTCGAAGTATCATACGTAACTAACACCGACGCTACTATAACCTGGGTGACCAACAGACCAGCCACCAGCGAAGTCCAATATTGGGACCCAATCTCTATAGACCGATTGACCGTCTCAAGCGACGAATTTAACACCAACCACGCCATAAATTTAACCTCGCTAAAAGCTGGTGCTATCTACCACTACCAAATAAAGTCAACAGATGCAGAGGGAGACCACGCAACATCGTCACGTCTTGCCATGAGCCCTCTCATAGGAAAACCGGCGCCCGGTTTTACGCTTAACTCCCTTGATGGCAGGACCATAACATTGAGCGATTATCGCGGGAAATGGGTAATGCTGGACTTCTGGATATGGACCTGCTCAGCCTGCAGAGCAAAGTTACCTCTAATTCAGGAGGTTTATACCAGAATACCAAAGGGGAAACTAGCAATACTCGGTATCCACTACCTAGGGAGAGAATCAATAATTCGCACCTATGTCAAGGGTGAAAATTTGGCTTTTCCTGTCCTTCTCGATTCAGAATCAGTAGTCTGTGACCTCTACAATGTGCATGCCTTCCCTACAATTTTCCTTATAGATGGTGATGGAATCATCCGGCTGATAGACCCAGAATTTAGCAGCGCCGAAGAATTGGAGAATATCTTGAACACTATGCTTGATGCTACCTGAAATACGTATTACCAAACTGGGGATTAACACAAATGAAAAATGTCCTGTTCGTCTGTGTGGGCAACGCCGGCCGTAGCCAGATGGCAGAGGCTTTCTTTAATCATCTGGCTGGTGAAAAGGCTAAAGCCTCATCGGCAGGAACCGACCCCGCAAATATTATTGACCCAACGGTGGTGCAGGTAATGAAGGAGGTGACCATAGATATCAGCAGCAACCGACCCAAGAAGCTGACTGCGGAGATGTTAAGCCAAGCAGACAAGGTAATCACTATGGGTTGTGGCACCGAAAACATATGTCCTGCCTCTTTTGTGGAGACCGAGGACTGGGAACTGGAAGACCCTAAGAGCCAAAATATCGAGAAAATCAGGAAAATTCGAGACCAAATCAAGACCCGGGTAGAGAAACTGATTAAAGAAATGCAAATCTAAAGGTAGTCTAATGCTTAAAGTCAAGCCTGCAGATGGTTATCCTCCGGAAGAAGGCCGCTATGTCAGGGGGAACGACTATTCCCCGGTGGTCGTGTGTACCATACTAGACACCTTTGATTGGGCGATACCGTCTGAACTGAATGAACTGGTTATGTCTGGTGCCGACACCGGGGCGGCACTTTCCGGAATGCTACAGACAGAGAATATAGGGCTGGAGAAGATAATCTGCAATATCGTGGCTAACCCGAATATCCGTTACATCGTGCTTTGCGGCCGAGAATCAACCGGCCATTTGCCCGGCGAATCGCTCCTGGCACTTAAGCGAAACGGGGTTGATGACACCAAGCGAATTATAGGCTCAACAGCCCTCACCCCATATCTTTCAAATATACCCATAGAGCTGATAGACAGGTTTAACCAGCAAATAGTCACCATCATCAACCTGCTGTGCCAGCCGGGTGAAAGGGATACCAGAGTCCCCGGATTGAATCCAAAAGTGGTACAAGAAGCTGTGCGGAGTTGCTACCAGGAGAATCCGGTGGTATTCATGGACTACACGCTTTATGACATGGGAGCATACCCTGAGCCAGCCATATACCACAAAATCGTATCCAAGCTGGTGCAACCACAATCACCCCCTGAGGCTACCCAGCCCGGCAAATCGAAGATGGGTATGGGACTTGCCTTGCACAAGCTCCTGCCCAAGACCGACTGTAAGAAGTGCGGCAAGAAAACCTGCCTCGCCTTTGCCATTGACCTGGCAAAAGGCAAGTCACGACTCGAAGAATGCCCCATGTTACACCAGCCTGAGTTTGCGGGAGACCGCATGGCTTTAGTCAAACTTCTAGAATGAAGTGCAGACAAAGTATGGAAAACGCTGAACCGAAAACTATAGCTGGCAGACTCTCCATAATAGACCGCTTCCTGACGCTCTGGATATTCCTGGCTATGGGCTTCGGAGTCGGCCTCGGTTATTTCGTGCCCGCCGTGGCCGATTTCATCACCTTGTTCCAGATTGATACTACTTCCATACCTATTGCCGTCGGGCTGATTTTAATGATGTACCCGCCACTGGCTAAGGTACGATACGAGGAAATGGGGCCGGTATTTCGTAACTGGCGCGTGCTTGTGTTGTCTCTAGTACAGAACTGGATTATCGGTCCTGTACTAATGTTCTTCCTGGCTATCATTTTCCTCGGTTTTCTGTGGCCATATCCTGAATATATGATGGGGTTGATCATGATAGGTCTGGCGCGTTGTATTGCCATGGTCATAGTCTGGAATGAATTGGCTAAAGGTGACACCGAATATGCTGCTGGGCTGGTGGCTTTCAACTCGATTTTCCAAATAGTCTTTTACTCGGTTTACGCCTACGTCTTCATAACGGTCTTGCCCGGTTGGTTTGGGCTGAAAGGGTCGGTTGTTGATGTGACCATAGGCGAGATAGCAAAAAGCGTATTAATCTACCTTGGTATTCCGTTCTTTGCTGGCATGATTACCAGGTTTGCCATCATTAAAGCGAAGGGGCGCCAGTGGTATGAAACTGCATTCATGCCCAGAATCAGCCCGATAACCTTAGCTGCCTTATTATTTACTATAATTGTTATGTTCTCTCTGAAGGGTGAAATCATTGTCCAACTGCCGCTGGACGTTATCCGCATTGCCATCCCGCTGCTCATATATTTCGTGATAATGTTCATGGTATCCTTCTACATGGGCAAGAAGATAGGGGCTGATTATCCCAAGACGGCGACAATTGCCTTCACCGCTGCCAGCAATAACTTTGAACTGGCTATTGCCGTGGCTATAGCAGTGTTTGGTATCGGCTCAGGGCAGGCTTTTGCTGCCGTTATTGGCCCGCTGGTAGAAGTGCCGGTACTCATCGGCCTGGTAAATGTGGCTATGTACTTCAAACGCAAATTCTTCCAAGTGACGCCTGAAATCGGAGTCGAATAGAGGGCTGCAACAACCAACAAACAGCCAACCCACCTCTTGACAAAACCATATAGAATGGTTTATTATTCGAAATATGTCGAACTTTCGAAATGAAGACGCCGAGCGACTCGCTGGCGCATTCAAAGCGCTGTCAAATCCACACCGCCTGAGCATCTTCATGCGCCTGGCTTCATGCTGCGCCCCTGGAGAGGCGTGTAACACTGACGCTGATATGCGCGAATGTGTAGGAGCAGTCGGCAAAAATCTGAGTCTTTCGCCTTCAACAATCTCTCACCACATCAAAGAACTCCACAGAGCCGGTCTGATTAGACTGAAAAGGCGTGGACAGACCGTAGAGTGCTGGGTTGACCCCGAGACGCTTGATTCGCTGTCTGCATTCTTCAAACCGCCTATCCACGCTTGATTCTTGTGATAAAACCAAAAATTTGCCCGAATAACAGCTTGAATGAGATTGGATATAAAGACCGTAAATAAAAAACCTGTGGGCATAATGCTCTTGCTGGCCTGTATAGCTATGCCGATTTTTCTGTTGGCTTGCCAGCAG
>VGOO01000049.1 GCA_016875925.1 Chloroflexota bacterium | reverse complement strand
CGCAACTTTTCGGGTCAGGTCCAGTAAGCAGATTGCAACTGATTTCAAAATCGAAGGGCACAACGTCGAAGGCTGCCAGCAGCTCCATGGGGAATGAGTAGTAGGTAGTCCACACCACCTTGGCATCCTTATCGTAGGCTTTGAGCAAAGTTGACGCCAGTTGGCCAATATACATCAACCAGGCATTTGGTTTCTGCTGGAGCTTCTCCTCCACCGTTTGTTTCATTTGCTCATAGAAATACTTTAGCATCGCTTACCTCCTTCCTGCGTCCAGCATTTCAATAAAGGCTTCCACCCTGGTCTTGAGTTGGCCGATAGTGCTCCAGGTATAATCGTTTTCCAGGAAAAGAATGGGTATCCCCGCTTCTTTCAGCTTCTCCGCAAAGTACGGCGCATCGGAGAGATGCTGGTCGCAGAACTTGACCGAAGTATAGACCACCCCATCAACAGCGTAATCCTTCGCCAGCTTCATCATATCCGCCAGGCGTTCTTCCACGCCGGTCATGCGGGCACAACCAGGTCTGTTCAGATAGCCACGCGCCAGAGCTAAATAAGGCTCCTCTGCATCCTCTTCCACCAGGTAGTCGAAGTGGCGCATGGCAGTACACAGGTCAGCGGCAACAACATCGGCACCGCCGTTTTCAATGAGATTGAAGAGGTCTGGACGGTCCACTACGTTTCCCATGACCAGAATGCGAGCCTTGCCATCTTTGCCTTTGCCAGACGTCTGATTAGCGGTCGGCAGTCGATATTCCTTCAGCTTCTTCACAAAAGCGTCCTTGGCCATTCCCATCCCCTCCAGTCCTAG
Source organism: Chloroflexota bacterium (assembly GCA_016875925.1). Classification (GTDB taxonomy): domain Bacteria; phylum Chloroflexota; class Dehalococcoidia; order GIF9; family UBA5629; genus VGOF01. The sequence continues at coordinate 10,590 of VGOO01000049.1, read as the reverse complement.
CTGGAATACCTCGCTTCCCGAGAAAGGCAGTGGAATGGTGCGCTGCGTCTGGTACATGCCCTGCATCAGCCTGCGGGCCTGGTTTGCTGCCTCAATCGCCTGGTTCAGCGACCTGTCGGTTATCTCCCTGCCAAATTCTTGCCCTAGAACTGTGGCAAAGCGACGCAACTGGGTAGCGAAATAAGCCACTGCCGCGCCGTCCCTGTTCTTCGGCACCTCCAGCATATAAACAAAACGCGTGGGAACGTACGCTTTCCAGACATCGTACAGGCGGCGCATGCCATCGCATGACCGGGTAAAGACCAGGCCAGACATATCCTTAGTCTGGCCATTGAGTCCCAGCGCCATGACGCTTTTGACGAAAGGGCAGACATTGGGGTAGAGATAAGCATCAGCCGTGCCAACCGTTCCACCGCCTCCACTGACTCGCACTGGAAGCAAGCCAGCAGCCATTATTACCTCCTCAGGCACATAGGAACAGAGCCAGCCCACCCGCTCAGCTTCGTTCATCCTTCACCACCTTCACGCCTTCTTGCGGTCTTCTACGCGCAACTCCACAATTATGCGACCCCAGCCACCACACTGCACCCCCACATCAACACAACCTGCCCGCTTGAATCTCATCTCATTGGGGTCCACACCTGCATAGAACAGCTCGTTTGCTACAGCTATCAACCCTGCGCAGGCATTCAAGGCATAAACACAGACTCTCTTTGGACAAAGCGAGGTCAGCAGATTGCCCGACCCATCAAAATAAAATTTGTCACCTACTTTATGCCTGGCATTGCAGCCGTGCGCTTCTACGACTTCAACCACAATCGTCTTGCTCATCAGGGCATCTGCCCTCGATAGCATATCCTCATTCCGCGGGTTCTCCCTGAATTTCTTCATCTCCTCGTCAGTGTAACCTAAGTGCTGCTGATAGAACTTCCAGACTTCCTCGGTAACTTTCATTTCAATACCCCCTTTTCCAACATTCCATCGGTTCTCTTCTCTTTCAAGCCCTTACACGCTCTTCCGCTCGAAGCTCCATAACAATATGGCCCCATCCGCCGCATTTCAGGCCTACATCGGAGCAGCCTACCCTCCTGAATCTCATCTCGTTGGGGTCAACGCCGGCATAGATTAGCTCGTTCATTGTGTTGATTGAAGCAGCCAGCGGCATCAGGGCAAACAGGCAGACCTTGTTAGGGCACTTCTTAGTCAGCAGGTTACCATGCCCACCGATATAGAATTTGTCACCCACTTTGTGCCCGCTGTCGCAGCCATGAGCCTCCACCACCTCCGCCACAAACGTCTTGCTCAGCAACGCATCAGTCTTGGAAAGGACATCCACATTCCTGGGGTCCTTTTTGAATGCCTCCATCTCCTCATCGGTATACCCCAGGTGCTCCTGGAACATTTTCCAGGCATCTTCGTTAAGCTTCATTTCATTGACCCCTCCCTGTAACGTTTTATTATCGCATCATAATAAAGCGCAGCAAGCTTGTCAATACAAAATATAACAATTTGTTATAATTGCTTCATTTTTTGGCGGATTCCGCTACAAATTGTGATAAAATCTATGTATGACCTACCGAAGCATCGGCATGAGGATTCAGCAAGCCAGGCAGGAGCTTGGCCTTACCCAGGAGAAGCTGGCAACCAGATTGGGCTACACGCAGGCAGCGCTGTCAAACTACGAGCTGGGCAAGAGGCGACTTCACATCGCCAATCTGGAGCAAATCGCACAAACTCTGGGCAAACCCCTGAGCTATTTCATAGAATCGTCATCAGCCTCCGAGGAAGAAGGCATTAGCCACATAATCTCGTACCGTGCCAGATAACGCCCCAAGCCTTTCTGCCGGAAAAGAAGTAGGACGGGTAGAGCATAGCGAAACCTACCCTCAATCACTCCAACCGACTATATTCCGCTATTTCCATTAGGTGTCACCTGCCCACAGGTCCTTCATGGGAAGGACAGGTGACCCGCTATGCCATACAAACGCAATCTGCCATTGCCGAATAGGAGAGCGAAATGGCAGTAAACCTACCGGCTCTCTTTCCGCTTCCTCAGCTCCAGCGCGGTTTTGAGTCCCTTCTCCCTGATGACCTTTAGAGCTAGCGACCTCTCATTCATCCTGAAATACCGTTTGCCGTACTTCTTCAGCAGTCTCTTGTCTATTTCAAACCCCAGCCCCGGCCCTGTAAAAGGCTGGAGCATACCGTTCCTGTCCGGGATAATAGGCTCGATGATTCCCTCGCGGAACTCCGGCACCCAGGAAGGCTCCTCCAGCGGATACTCCAGCGGATACTCCAGCGGATGCTTGTTTCCCCTGTCCGCCAGCACCATGTTCCAGTTGACGTAGAAGCCGATGCCGTTGGTCCAGGTATGGGGCGAAAACTCCCTCTGGTGCTTGTGGCATGCATCGATAACCTGCTTCACCTGGGCAATGCCGCCGGCAAAGGTGGCATCCGGCTGGTAGACATGGAAGCAATCCTTCTCGAACATAATCTTTATCTCGTCCCAGCCATGATTCAACTCGGCGCCCGAAATCTTGACAGGTGACACCCTTTTCAAGGCGGCGAGGCCATCATAGTCGTGCCAGTCCAGCGGCTCCTCCAGCCACTCGATGTCGTTGTCCTTGCAAGCCTTAGCGAACTCCTTAGCCCGATTTAAATCCCATGCCGGAACCCGGTCCACGATGCTCACCAACCATCCCTGGTTGGCATCCACTCCCAGCACCATCTTGTCGCCGATGCCCTTGCGTATCTGCTCGATGAGCTTGATATCGTCCTTGAGTTCCTTGTTCTTCACCCGCAGCTTGGCTGTTTTGAAACCGCGTTCCTTCATAGCCAACAGCCCCTCCACCCTCCTCCCCGATTCATGCATCTCGCCGGTGGAGCAATAGGCTTCTATAGGCCTAGCTTGTCCGCCGAGCAATTCATAGACCGGCTTGCCCTTGCTCTTCCCTATGATGTCCCAGCAGGCGGGCTCTATCCAGAAGTTCAGCCACCCCAAAAAGCCCGCCTGTTTCAGCAGGCTCTGAATTCTATCGATGTCAGTCGGGTCAGCCCCGATGAGGTAGCCACCCAGCAGGTCGCCCAGTCCCTCCCTCTCCTTGCCCATAGCCGTGCCCGCGGAATAGCCTTCGATACCCTCATCGGTAACCAGCTTTATCAGCGTGAACCTGTTGTGTGTCTGCGGGTACCCCGGTATCCAGGTAGGCCAGAAGGTGTGCTTCAGCGGCACCTCCACGTGATACAGCTCGATTTCCACGATTTTCACGCTAGTCCCTCCTTTTGCTGGCGCTCACGTCAAAGCAACCGTCGTTCATCTCGCTTCACCATTGCGCCTTGACGATTACCACCAGCCCGTCTTTGAGGTAGCTCCTTTCGTCCTCGCGCAAATGATGTGCCTTAAGTATATCCTCTAACCCGCCGCTGTCAACATAGTCCTTGAAGCCTGCATAGTGGTCGCCGCCGGCCAGGAATTCCACAGCCCTCGACAATGCAGCCCAGATACCCTTATTCATCGGAACCGCGTAATCTATGAAGACAAGGGTGCCATCCTGCTTCACCACCCGCTCCATCTCGGAGACAACGCCATATCGGGCTACCCTCGCCTTATCGTGTAACCCCATGGATACCGAGACGAAGTCAAAACAGTTGTCGCCAAATGGCAGCCTGGTGGCATCGGCAAGCTGAAAAAAGACGTTCCCCAGCCGCTGCCTTGCCCTGTTCTTCAAGGCTGTTTTCAACATATTCGGGTCATTATCGATGCCGGTGGCAACAATGCCGCGCCGCCCGTAGGCAATAACCTGTGCCCCTGTCCCGCAGCACACATCCAGCGCCCTATCTCCAGCCCTCATGCCGCAGAACTCCGGCGTGAACTCCCTGACATCGCGGAACAACGGGTCCACCAGGGTCTCATAGTTGAATATCAGCATCGCCACCCATCTTATCACACGCCCCATTTTGATGTGCAATCAGTCAGGCACAGTAGTAAACAATGCCATTGCACGAGGGTCAGAATTTTTAACTAAGGCCTCAATGACACGCACACCACAATCTCGTCTGTGGTTAGTCTATACAGCTAATAGATTAACTAGTATTGGTAAGAAGCGGCCTGGATAATCTCCAGTGCTTCCTCCCTTAACTCGAAGCTGAGTTTAACAATGCTAGAAATTCGGTCCTGGGCTTCTGATGAAGGTAGTAGCACCAGAACATTAGCCAGAGCCACATCATCGTGGGAGTACTGTAAGGCCTTCAAGCTCAAAATCTTCGTCGAAGGCGAATACAGAGGCATTTAATTTCTTGGCAGTCACAATTGTGCTACAATCCACAAAGGTAAGACGAGCACCATCTCGAGCTACCATCATCTTCCACGCTTCTTTGTGTAGATCACTGCTAACCCAATATGTCCTCACCGTTCTCTCAATAGACTCCATCAGGGTTTTAAGCGGTTGAAAGCCTAGTCGATGGTGCACTAGTGCTGCCGTCTCCACTAGGACGTACGAGGTCGTGTACAGCTCGTTATCCCTATCAATAAGACGTTCGTATAGTTCTCTGGCTTTGCTGTGGAACTCATCACTCACAGCAATAATGGCATAGAAGGCCGATGTGTCAATAAGGACCTTAGTAGGCACAGGTATTTTCCTTTGAAAGGTAATAGTCATGACGGTGGGCAACGTCTTTGTCAGAGTCTCGTGCAACACCAACTAACTTCAGCGCCGCATCCCGTTCAGCTAACCGCTTTGGATCCACTTCTATATTGAGCAGCTTCTTGTCCCAAGTAAGATGTGCCTGCACTCCTCTCAAAAGGGCAATTGATCTGGCTGGTTCGCCTTTGCTCACCACAATTTGTCTCACTTTCCCTCTCTTGGACACCGGCGAACCTTTGATTATCTTAAGTAGCTTCAAAATATCACCAGGCTCTATTACCTTCACGTAGGAAGCTACTTCCAAAATAGCTGCGGCGTCCTCGAGCGCTTTGACAGCTTGATCCTTGGAAATAGGTGCTTCAAGGTTATCGACCCTGCTTATTATGCTTTGATATGAACTCAAGCGCTGTTTTTCCTCGGTCTCAGTCAATGTGAACGGATTAACGCTGCCACTCTTGGAATCAGCAGGAACTAATTCGCGCAACCTCTGTGCGATTTCAGGTAAAACGTTCTCCATTGTGCTGGGATCTGCTTTGTACTTGTTTATAAGCACTTCCACTATGCCATCACGCTCTTCTGCACTCAGTCTATTTGATTGCTTCATCATTTGTCTGGTCTCCGCTTTGGCTCAATCCAATTCGCTTCATAAACTCATCAGTCAGTCGTTCGAGCCTTCTGGAAAGATAATACTGTGGCCCCTCTTCATTTTTTCTATCCAATGCGTATTCCTTTGAACTACTAAGCCTAACATTGGTGCCACCATACTTGCCATGAACAAAGCCAAATTCGCCTGGCGTTGCAGGATTGAAATCCCTATCTGGCACCGTGTGACATTCAAACTCTCCCAATTTTCGAAGATGCTCAGCATCTGGTATCCACCACTTGAATGGCTTAAATTTTCCCGCAGGATGTGGTTGCCGGTGTGCCGCCTGCAAACCGTATATTAATGCCGACTCAGTGCGGTGCGCGTTTCTCCACTGGAGAACCTTGTTTAAAATGCTCCCTGCATAATTAATTTTAACATCGCTAAGGCGATTTTTCAGCTTAGCAATTCGACTTTGTACTAGGTCAATGCCTAGTAGGGAAAGCGGTTCGGGAATAACCGGAGAGACAAAATAGTCACTGGCAACGATAGCGGCTGTCGTCGAGATTGACAAGCCAGGTGGGCAATCAATGATGACCACATCATAGCTTCCCAGAACTGATTGCAACCCCCTCTTGAGTACAAATCTAATCTCCCGTAGATTCTTCTGGGTGGGGGTTTTTACATCCCCCGGGTTCGACAAAAAGTTGACAATGCCCGGCATACACTTGTCCAATTCATCGGCTCGGTCAACAGCTAAGGTCGATAATGCATCCACAACGGTGTCAATATCTTCCCACCTGTCCAGCATCTTTTCGTCAAGCCCGGCTAGGTCTGGAGTAGATATTATCATATCCAGACAGACCCCTTCGTACTTGTTGATATTCGAAATCCAATTTGGGTTAGGGCAAATTAGGTTACTAGCAGGAATCACTTGGCCACTTTCAATAAATGCTAAGAACATTTGGGCGATGGTACGGTTTGTTCTTTTTAGGTCATCCTCTACATGTACCGGCCTCACCATTGCTGAGGTTAAGTTAGCTTGAGAATCCAAGTCTATTGCCAATACACGCTTGTGATATTTGAAAGCCATGTATTCTGCTAGAATCATGGCAACTGTACTCTTCCCCACACCCCCTTTCAGATTGATGATGCTCACTACCTTTGCTGTCATAATCACCTCCCAGTCGCACTTCCTGCAAGACGATTTGAAGAATAGCATATCGCAATAGAGGATTCAATGGAGTGTGCTCAGGAGCTACAGCACAGACTGAGCAAGTGGCACATCAATTCGGTTGATAAGCCTATCATCCTACTCGGCTTTGCTCAGGGACTTCTTGAGGCAGTTGATCGATTTCGGGATGGAGGGCAGCATGGGTAGGGCAACCTTTAGAAGAGCACGATAGTGCATCCGCGAGATTCTGCAAGATTGGCCTGCGCGCTAAAGTGTAATGAATTTTCTTATTGCGAAAACAACGTTGCCAGCTTCTGGAGCACCTCCGAGGTGGTTTCGGGCGGCAGGGTGCATATCAATTCTGCATTTCGAGCGCGCCAATCTAAATTCTTAACCTGGTCAGATAAAATTGTCCCTGCTACCGGCAACCCTGCGGGAAGAAGAACCTCAAAAGGATAGCCTTTTATCTGGCTGGTGATAGGACAAAAAATAGCCAGTCCCGTCTTACCATTATAGCTTTTAGGTGATAGCACTACGGCAGGGCGCCGTCCTGTTTGTTCATGACCTGCTTGCGGAGTTAAAGTAATCCACACCACATCTCCGCATTGAGGAATATAAGGCTGGGCATCTACCACGTTTCGTTCCCTGTGGCAGAGCCGGTATCAATCTCGTGATGCAAGTTTTCTTTGGTGACTTTTGCCAGAAGTTGCCTAAGAGTCGGCTTCGGTTTAGCTACCGGCGTGATAACAAGTTTCCCATCAGCCAGCGACACTTCAACAGGCGTTTCTTTCTGGAGACCTACTTCGTCAGCGAAAGATTTGGGGATACGCAAGGCAAGGCTGTTACCCCATTTCTGAACACGCGCTTTCATGCTAACCTCCATCGGTAGTATCTACAATGAAGATACTTCTTTTGCAGACGTTTGTCAACTTTGCATAAACACCAGAGTCACGATTTTCCCCTGGGCCTGTTAAGGTCGCATTCCGTCAAAAAATTGCAGCAGCATTGGTGTAATTCAGCCACCGATGAACCTTTGCCCACGGCAGGTATCAGGGCGGCATGGCAAGGCAACCTTTAGAAGATTTCGCCGCGGTGCAGCGCCTTGAAAAACGCTTCAGCCGGCATGACGTCTACGGGACCATGGCGATAGGAGCGCTGTCTCCTGCCATAGTGTTGCATTGCATTCTTACATTACTACTGTAATTTTGCATTGCATTTCTACAGTAGCACCATCATTTTGCAAGTTTTTTGGCTTCCGGTGCGTTGCGCCTTACTTCGCTTCGCTCAGGCGCTTTTTGAGGTAGTCGATTGGCTTGACCGGCGTGGGGTCGGTCTGGTACAGAATGGAGAGGTAGTAGCTGACCCAGTCGCCGAGGAATACCAGGCTCATCATCTGGCTGAGGGCGTCTCTGCCGCTGGCATCTATTATCTGGTAGGCGATGTCGCTTTGCTCCAATAGCTCTCCGGTTATCTGGTGGCGGAGCTGCGTGCGGTGGTGCAGAGAGGGGCAACGGAGAATAATTACCAACATCTTCGACGCCAGCTCGTGGGGGAACTGATAGCCAACCACGGCATTATGGTTTAGCTCGGGAAAAACCTCGTAGAATGCCCAGGATTTGCTGTTTTCGTTGATTTGCGTCTTCCACCTGCGGGCAACATCGGAAAGGACGCCAGAGCCGTAAATCACGGCGATCTTGCCAAGCAGCTTCCGGGCAAGCTGCTTGGCCTGATTGGAACCGGTGGCAACGGCCTCTCTTAGTTCATCAAGAGCATTCTCCAGGACTGCCAGCATCTCCTCAACTTCACCCGCCTTCTTTAGAAATCCCAGTTGCTGCATGAATGCTATCAGGGGCATCAGGCTATAGCCCAGCGCAGCCCGGGGCGAGGATTTGTGCTCCACGATGAAGGCAGGCACCTTGGCCTCGTCGGCAAGCTCCTTGAGCCTGCCGCCCGTGGTTATGGCTATTTTCTTGCAGCCCGTCTTCAGCGCCTGCTCAAAGGCAGAGAGCGTCTCCTCGGTGTTGCCTGAGTAGCTGGAGGCGATTACCAGCGTTTTATCATCGACGAAAGCCGGCAGGTCATAATCGCGGGCCACGAAGACAATGGGTTTGCTGTTTGACAAAAGCAGGCTGCGCAGCAGGTCACCGCCGATGGCTGAGCCACCCATCCCCAGGATGACCACCTTATCCACCCCGGCATAGCCCCTGGGCAGCTTGAAGCCGTTTGCCTTCTGCCAGGCGGTGCGGCACTGCTCAGGAAAGCCGTGAAGCTGCGCCAGCATCCCCCCGGGGTCTAGCTGTCGGTAAACCTGTGGGTCGTCCAGATTGACCATGTCTCAGATGCCCAGTATCTTCTGGCCGCCATCCAGCAGCTTCTGTATCTGCTTCTGGCTTTGCGCCTCGGCATAGATGCGAATCAACGGCTCGGTTCCCGAAAAACGAATCAGCAGCCAGGAATTATCAGCCAGGCAGTACTTGTAGCCGTCCCTGGTGTCCAGCTTTTTCACTTTGATGCCAGCCACGGATTCCACCTTGCCTTTTGCCAGCCTGTCAGCGAAGGGCTGCTTCTGCTCCGGGGTTATATGTACATCAATGCGGTCATAGGAATGCGGCCCCACCTTGCTGAACAGGTAGTCCAACAATTGTGAAGGCGTTTTACCCGTCTTTATCATGAGGTCGAGGAAGTACAGGCCAGCGAGAATACCATCTCTTTCGGGCACATGGCCGCGAAAGCCGTAGCCGCCGCTCTCCTCACCGCCTATCATAGCGTCCTTCTCTTTCATCACCGGCGCCACGTATTTGAAGCCCACCGGCGTCTCAAAAACAGGTACGCCATATTCCTTCCCCAGCATATCCAGCATGTTGGTATCGGTCAGCGTCTTGACTATAGCGCCACGCTCTTTGCGCACCTCCAGGAAATAAAGCGTGAGCAGGGCAAAGACCTGGAGCTGATTGAGGAACTGGCCATTCTCATCCACGATGCCGATGCGGTCGGCATCACCGTCGTTCGCTATGCCCACATCAGCCCTTTGCTCTCTGACTGTTTGGGCGAGCCTGGCTAAATTCTTGGCGATAGGCTCAGGCTGGACGCCCGGGAAACAGGGGTTGCGCTCGCCGTTTATCTCCATAATCTGAATCTTCCCGCCCTGGAGAAGTTTCCTGAAGTAGCCCATGCCCGCGCCGTACATGGAATCAACGATGACCTTGAGGTTGCTCTGCCTAATGGCTTCCAGGTCAACCAGACGTTCTATTTGCTGGAAATAGGCTTCGACCGGGTCGATGTAGGCGATAAGCCCGTTCTTGAGCCCGTCCGTTAGCGCCATGCGCTTGACGCTGCACGAAGCCAACGCATGGTTGGCGTTCTCCTCTATGGTTGCTACAATCTCCGTGGGAGCGCTGGCGCCGGTAGAGTCCTTGTACTTGAAGCCGTTCCAGCGTCCCGGATTGTGGCTGGCAGTGATGATTACCGCGCCGGCCGACTTTGTGGCAGTGACAAGATAGCTTATCACCGGCGTAGGCGCTGCCTGGGAGCAAAGATGAACCTTGATGTTGTTGGCAGCCAGCACTTCAGCCACGGCAGCGGCAAAATCCTCAGAGGCAAAGCGAGTGTCGTAACCAATGACCACGCCACGTCCGGCTAGCCCCGCCTCGTCCAGGTAATCAGCCGTCCCCTGGGCACAGGCTCGGACGTTATCGAAGGTGAAGTCTTCGGCGATAACCGCCCGCCAGCCATCAGTTCCGAATTTGATTCGACGCTCTGTCAATCTTTCCCCCTTTATACCAAGGGCGCATCTGAAGATACGCCCCTACATATCATTTCAGTCCAGCCTCAGCTTTGAGGATTTTTGTCTTGTCCGTCTTCTCCCAGGGCAAATCCAGATCTTCCCTGCCGAAATGGCCATAGGCAGCGGTTTGACGATAAATGGGACGGCGCAGGTTGAAATGCCTGATGATGGCCTCAGGGCGCAGGTCAAAGTGCTTCTTGATAAGCTCTATTATCCTATCATCAGATACCTTCCCCGTGCCGAAGGTCTCGCAGGATATAGATAGCGGGTGAGCTTTGCCGATGACGTAGGAAACCTGGACTTCAGCACGGTCAGCCAGGCCGGCAGCCACCAGGTTCTTGGCGATGTATCGCGTCATATAGCTGGCAGAGCGGTCAACCTTGGTGGGGTCTTTGCCGGAGAAGGC
>VGOO01000048.1 GCA_016875925.1 Chloroflexota bacterium | reverse complement strand
TAGACGAAGGCTCAGTGATTGCTAAGGGCATAGTCCCTGGCATCAAAGCGCCTGTTGCCTTGATTGGCATAGCTGAGAAGGGCTATGTTACTCTTGAGCTTTCCGTTGAAGGGCAGGCAGGGCATTCATCCATGCCTCCGAAGCAGACTGCTGTTGGTGTGCTCAGTGCTGCTATCGCTAAGCTCGAGGCGAACCCATTCCCGGCTGACATGAGCGGGCCAACAGGAATGCTCTTTGACTACATCGGTCCGGAGATGTCCTCTGTTTACAAGATGCTCTTTGCCAACAGGTGGCTGTTCGGTTCGGCAATAAAGAGCCAGCTTTCAGCATCACCGGCTACTAGCGCCACAATCAGGACAACCACTGCTGCCACCATGTTCAATGCCGGTGTGAAATCTAATGTATTGCCTTCCAGTGCCACGGCGGCGGTGAATTTCAGGATACTGCCCGGCGATAGCGTGCAGGGAGTAATCGACCATGTGAACGCCGTGGTCAATGACCCGCGGGTAAAGGTGAAAGTGCTGGGCGAGCATACCGAGCCTTCACCGGTATCGGATACTAACTCCGCAAGCTTCATGACCGTGTACAAGACCACAAAGCAGGTGTTTCCTGACGCGGTGGTGGCGCCGGCGCTGGTGGTCGCAGGGACAGATTCCAAGCATTTTGTAGGCGTGGCTAAGAACCTGTATCGGTTGAACCCGCACCGGTTTGGCAAGGAAGAGCTATCCATGCCACACGGCGTGAATGAGCGGATAACGATTGACAATTACGGAGAATGCATCCAGTTCTACATGCAGCTCATCCGCAATTCGAGCGAGTGAACATTTTTGATTTTTTGTAGGGGCGGGTTTTTGGACCAGCCCAGGGATGGCACGTGAGAACAGGGTTCTCCCTCCCCTGGTGGGAGGGAGTCAGAGGGAGGGGGATTCTACAGAATTTCACCCTCACCTTAGTCCTCTCCCTCGAGGGAGAGGAAATTTCTCTTTTGTTCTCCATTCTCCAGGCGACATCTGAAAGTGTGCTCTCAGTAAAGGCTCGCCTTAGTGGCCGATTGCGGCGTCGACTCCACTGTTGATGATAGACGCCTTGAGTTCTTCCACACGGGCTTTATCGGGAATTCGCTGGCCACGCAAGGCATACCGCTTGCCAACTTGATGGCTCTTGGATTTGCCGCCCTCGTGGTAGGGCAGTAGAGAGACCTTGTCAGCCCTCACCTTTTTTGCCAGTTCTGCCACTTGTCTGGTGTGTTCCTGCGAGTCGTTTATCCCTGCAATCAGAGGCACCCGCAGCCAGATTTTGGTTCTGCCGGCAACTGCATTGAGGTTTTCCAGCATCAACGCGTTGTCCACGCCTGTATATTTTTTGTGCTGCTGAGGGTCGAGGTGCTTGATATCGAATAGCACCAGGTCTACGTAGGGCAATATGGCAACGAGGTTGTCTGTGCCCATGTATCCTGAAGTATCCAGTGCTACATGCAGGCCTCTGTCCTTTAATGTGCTAGCCAGGGTGAGACAGAATTCCGGCTGGCTGAGCGGCTCGCCGCCGGACAGCGTCACACCTCCACCCGAGTTCTTGTAGAACGGCTTGTCTCTTTCTGCTTCCGCAGCTACCTCGGCTACGGCCATGCGTTTTCCGGCGATGTTCAGCGCTCCGTAGATGCAGGCATCCACGCAGGCCAGGCACTGGTCACAGTGCTCCCAGTGTATTATTCTGGCTCCGTTGCTGCCTTGTGTTATGGCTTTCCGAGGGCATGCTGCTACGCATTTGCCGCAACTCTGGCATTTCACATCGCGCACGATAAGCTGTGGTTCCATTGCCTGTGATTCGGGGTTGGCGCACCAGGCGCAGCGCAGCGGGCATCCCTTGAAGAACACCGTGGTTCTGATGCCTGGCCCATCGTGCACGCTGAACCGCTGGATATTGAAGATTATCCCGCTGTCTTTCATATATTAGAAATGCTGCTCAGTGCGGGCGATTATGGAGTCCTGCAGACCCTTGCTCAAATCCGCAAAGTAGGCGCTGTAGCCCGCCACGCGAACTATGAGGTCCTGATGCTTCTCCGGGTGCTTCTGGGCATCTAGCAGTGTGGCTTTGTCCACCACGTTGAACTGGACGTGGCTGATGTTCAGGTCGCCCCAGGTTCTCAGGTAGCTGATGAAGGTTTCTTTCATATCCCCTTCGAGCATCAAAGGCGGGAATTTCTGGTTGAGAAGATGATTATATGTCTTTGTGGTGTCTATCTTGGCTGCGGAATTGAGCACTGCTGTTGGACCGCGGAAATCGCGTCCCTGTGACGGCGAAAGGGTGGCATCGGCGAAGGGCTCCTCTTCCTTTCTGCCATCAGGTGTGGCTGGCGTGTACAGAGCTGCGCTGTAGGTGGCGGACAAACCGCTGCCATCGCCTCTCATCGGGTTCCCGAAGCGGTCTGTGAATTCAGCCATGACGGCTGCGGTGCGGTGATGTATTTCAGCTGCGATGGCGTCAGCGTAGTCGTCATCATTCCCGTACTTGGGCGCCCTGAGCATCATCTGCCGTATGTCCTCGTGTCCCTCCCAGTTTTTGTCCATTACCTGTATAAGCTCTGGGAGGCTGATTGCGCGGTCCTCAAAGACTGCTTTCTTTATGGCTGCGACGGAATCAACCACGTTAGTGGTGCCGATGATAACCACAAAGTCGTGGACCATAGAAGGATAAGCCCATTTGCGGGAATCCCTTCCTTTTTCGATGCAGCCGTCAAGTAGCGCCGAATAGTATGGCCTGGGGAGGTATTCGGCGTAGAGGGAGCGACAGGTGTTTTCTATCTTGACGTGCCTCCCGAAAAAGAAGCGCACCTGTTCAAGGTAGGCATCTATGAGGTCCTGGTGAGATTTAAAGATCGCCGGGTCTGGTGTCGGCGCGCCCCAGGGTATCTGGGTTACAGGATGCACCCCCTGGTGCAAAGCCCACCAGAGACACTTGGGCAGAACGAGACCGCCCAACGGCCTTCTAGCTATATTCTTGCCGGGAAGCTCCAGGTAGACACAGCCGGTGACGGCGTAATCACGCGCATCTTCTAATGGGACATTCCATTTCTGCAGGGTGGGGATGAGCGTGCGGTCATTGAAGAATGAAGGGTAACCGACGCCGGAATGGATAACATCAGTTGCCCTGGACAGAAGTTCTTTCGGCGTGCCATCATGGTAGCGCAGGATGATGCTCGGCTCCAGCGTCCGCATGTTGTAGGCGGCGTCCAGCACCAGGTAGCTCATTTCATTGGTGACATCGTTGCCTTTCTCATCCACTCCGCCAATGGTGATGGCTTGCAGTGACTCCACACCGCCGTAGATGCCCGAAAGCATCGGCGAATAGATAAGCCCCAGCTCATGGAATTTGACCCAGAGGAGCTGTAGAAGCTCTAAAGCCTCGTCACGCGTGAAACGTCCTTCTTTGAGGTCTCTTTGGTAGTAGTGGCCGAAGACTTTATCAAAGCGGACACCTATGCCCAGGGTGGAGTACTCGATATAGCGCCCCACATGGATGAAGTAGAACGACTGAAGCGCTTCGGGCAGGGTTCGGGGCGGGTTTTCCGGGACATGCCTGCAGGTCTGGGCTATCTGCTCTAACCGTTTCCTATCATCCGGGTCAGTGGATTTTTCAGCCAGCTTTTGCGCTAGCTCTGCATAGCGGTTGGCATACGCAATCATAGCCTTGAGGGATACGATGGCAGATTTCAGGAAGTCCTTTTGCTCAATGTAGTCAAGCGGCACCTCCCCGTCTATCTCCTCGAGTCGTCTTTCGGCTTCAGCGATGATGCCCTTGAGGCCGATGCGGAAAATCTTCTCATAGTTTGGTATTCCCAGCTCCGACCAGTGGCTCCACATGAATGTTCCTTCGAACTTCCAGTATTTCAGAATATCGCCGGTGAAAGCCTCTTGCTGGCGGTCGCTCATGGACTTGCCTTTCCAGTATTCAATTAGCTCTGCCAGTTCGGCCCTGCCGGCATCGTCCAGTAGCTCTTGTCCCTCCTGGTCGCTGGTGAGGCGTTGTACCGAGCGCCAGTTCATGTCTATGCCAAAGTATAGTCCCCGGGGGAAGGAAACTGCGTTGCCGACTAGGCGCTCCCAGTCCTGGATATAGATATCCATTTTTTTGAGGATGTTCTCAAGGGCGAGAGCTCTCCGCATGACCATGGGCATACCGTCTGTTTGCTTATAAGACTCGGTCAGATACCTCGACCTTTGCAAGTCGAGCTTTATGCCGGGTCGATACATTCCCCTCGAGGCCTCTTCCTTCTGGTAGCCTCTTCTTACGTTGCGTACCGCCTTGATGACCAGCTTGCTCTTGATTGCGTCAACTGTCGTCTGCATTGGATTTCCTCCTCACTCCGGCATTTTGCGGCTGGATATGATATACTGTTATGAACAATGTTCAGTATATAATACGCTGTTCATTGTAGTCAAGGGGGAAGGATATTCTTCAGCAGGTGTTCGAGTATAATGGTGAGCCGAGAATGAAAACCAAGAACGCTTTTGTCAAGCTCAAGAAAGAGGAACGGGAACGTCGGCGGAACATCATACTCGATGCGGCGGAGAGGGTATTTGCCTCCACTCCTTTCACCGAGGTGAATATGAGGCGAATTGCCAGGGAGGCGGGCATTTCGGCAGCTTCGATTTATACCTATTTCCCTGACCAGGAGGCGCTGTTCGTGGAGACCTATTTGCGCCGGGTCAAGGACGTGCACGAGATGTTCGAAAGTACCATTGGTGCGGCAATGCCTGATGAGGTGGTGGAAAAGCTGGCAATGAATTATTTAGATTATTTCATCGAGCAGGACACGTATTTCAGGATGATGGCGCATTTTATGCTCTACGCGGAACTGCATCCTGAGTCCCTGGAGAAGCTGAACAAGACGGAACGTGCCATGATGGACATATTCGAAAAGGCTTTCAAGAAAGCTGGCGTTGGTGGCAATACGCGTTTATTGACACATGCCTTTTTTGCCGGTCTTAATGGCATACTGATAAGCTTCAGGCGATATCCCGGCCGCAGGGAGGAGGAAGTCCGGCGGCACATGCATCGTTTGGGCGTCCTCCTGTGCCGCCAGTTAAGGGGCGGTCAGCCGTAGGCTGTAGCTCTACTGTACTAAATGCCCTGTTAAGCCGTCTCCTCTTCCTCTATTTCCAGTCGTCGATACGAAGTCAGCTACTGGTCCCTGGTGCCATTCCAAGTACCGTCCCAGGTGAATTTGGAACCGTAACACCAGTTACCGGTGAAGGAATTGCCGTCTGCCGACATTTCGAATCGCACGTCTCCTGCATCATCGGGTGGCAGGTATGTCGGCTGCTCAGACCATTTGCCCACCAGGGTGTTTTCTTGCGCGTAGCCCTCAAACTTGCCTCCCTGGTAGGTATAAGTCCCGGTTACAGTGTTGCCGGACTGTGAGAGATTTAACCTTCCCCAGGAGCCGCAGAGCCATGAGCCGCTCCAGTTGGCTACTGGTGCTGGTTTGCTGGGTGGCTGCGCAGTACTTATCCTGTTACAGCCCCAACCCCCAGTCCAACCACCTGAAGGTCCACTACGATAGAGACCATCGAATCTGTTGCCATCTGCTGACATCGTGAGCTTTATTTCCATCGGTGATGACGAAGGCGAAGTCCATTTCCCGACTAGCTCATTACCTGTAGCATTGGCCACTAGTTGTGCATCGTTATCACTGCGCCATCCTGTTACCTGGCTGCCTGTCTGGGTTAAGTACAGTTTGGTTTGTCCGCATTCCCAGGTACCGGTCCAGTTGGCTATCTGTGTTGGCTGTGTTGCGGGCTTACTTGGTGGTTGGGCAGTGCTTGTTCTGGTGCAAGACCAGCTACCAGTCCATGCTCCTGAAGAACCCGTGCGGTAGTAGCCCGTAAAGGACTTTCCATCTGAGGACATGGTTAACTGGAAATCGCCTGAATTTGCTTGAGACTCAGACCAGGTACCGGCGAGTGTATTTCCAGTGGCATAGCCCTGGATATCCCAGTTGTTATAGTCATACCAACCGGTCACCTGATTGCCGGTCTGTGATAAGTACATCTTGTAGTTACCACATTGCCAGGTGCCGGTCCAGTTGGATAGTGGTGTTGGCTGGGTAGGCTGTGTGGGTTGGCTGGGTTGTGAGGGAGGGCTGGGTGGTTGGGCCGAACTTACCCTAGTGCAGCCCCAGGAGCCATCCCAATCGCCTGATGTACCGTAGCGCCATTGGCCGGTGAAGGAAGTGCTATTGGCCGCCATGTTGAACTGAAAATCGCCAGAGTCGTCTGGCGGATTAAATGTCGGTGCTTCCGACCAGGTGCCTGTCAGGGTAGCACCTGTAGCATAGGCAGTGATTCTGCCGTTGTCCCAGTCGTACCAGCCGGTTACGTTGTTGCCTGTCTGCGTAAGGTACAGCTTTCCCCAGGTGGAACACTGCCAGGTACCCGTCCAGTTGGCAACAGCCCCGGGTTGGGGAGTAGGAGCAGGTGTAGGCTGAGTAGGTGGTGTAGCCTGGCCCGATGGAGTGGTGGCACCAGCCTGGCTGCCCGGTGGCTTCATCGGTGGGGGTGTTGCTGAGCTGTCTTGGTCACCCGGTGGCTTTTGTGCAGGTGGGGTGGTGGAACCAGTCTGGTCGCCTGTCGCTTGCTTCCCATCCGGCGTTATAATCTTGATACATCCGGTGACTGGCAGGAGCACGACGGTAACCAACAACAGAGTCAAGCATAACCTGAAAATAGCCCTTGTCATGCAAACCTCCTATGTTTCATAAAATCAGCACGCAGCATCATACCTTGTGCATAGTAGCCACTGTGTCCTAATCCGTCAAGCTTTTTCAGCTACCCCCCGGTATCTTTGTCCCAGTAGCCCTGCGTTTGCTTGACCACAAAGACAATGGGGTCCAATACTACTTCTCTTACTAGCGTCCTGACCGCTTCATGGGAGGCGATGAAGGCAGCAATTGGCGGGCTGGTCTGGTAGTAGAATTCGACAAAGGCAGTGCCAGCCTTACTGTGCAATAGCACCTGGTCGCGGAATGCCCGCAAGGTATCCAGTTCCTGTGCTGTTGGGCTGCCATAGGCTGCGGTGGCGATGAAGCACTTGGGCAGCGTTATCACTATTCCTGAGCCGTCCTGTCCGTCAGGCTGAGCTTCTCCGATAATTTTGATTTTCTTTGATGCGCTGTTTCTTCCGCCCTTGCCGTCATCCACCTCCAGCCGCATGACGTGTCCGCCCACCTGGGGCTTCTTCCATTTCCAGGTTGCCGAGTCGGTGTATTCGTCGAGTAGCTGTCCGTCCATGTACCAGACGTGGCTGAGCCTGTCTCCATCAGGGTCGGTTGATTGGCTGACGACCTTGATGTCGTCTCCGGCTTCGGGCTGTGGTGGTTGGATTACGAATGCTGCCTTAGGCGGGCTGTTAACGCCGGGCGTAGGACCAGGTGTTGGGCCAGGAGCTGGTTGCGGAGCCTGGCCTACGGTTATCTGTGCCTGGAATGGTGCTGTGCCGCCCTTGCCATCGCTAACCATGAGGCCAATGGTGTGCATTCCGGCCGGCGGATTCGCCCAGGCACAGTAGGACAAGTTGTTGCATTCATTGGCTGGGATGCCGTCACGTGACCATGAGTAACCCAAGATATCGCCATCGGGGTCAGAAGAAATGCTGATTGCCATGATAGTGTCGCTGGTTGTGGGCGAGAGGGGCGTGGTATAGAAAGAGGCGGTGGGAGGTCGGTTTATGCCCGGCGTTGGTGGAGTTGGCTGTGGCTGTGGCGCCTGGCTTACGGTGACCTGCGTCTGAAATGCCACTTCTGCTCTCTTGCCATCGTTTACCACCAGGCGGATGGTGTGCATTCCTAGAGAGGGGTTCGACCAGATGCAGTAGGGCAGGTTGTTGAATTTAGCAACGGCGACTCCGTCTATGAACCATGAGTATGTCAGTTTGTCGCCATCGGGGTCGGAAGATGTGCTTATAGCGATGATTGTGTCGCTAGTAGTGGGAAGCGGTGGCGTAGTATAGAAAGATGCGACGGGAGGTCGGTTTGTTCCAGGCGCAGGTTCCGGCGTAATGTCCGGCTCAATTATGTCGCCATCCCAGTTGCCGTTCCATTTACAGTCGCCGTATTTCCAGTCTCCGGCGAAGGATGCGGAGTCGGCTGATAAGGTAAATTGGAAGGTGCCGGCATCTTTGGGTGCTTTATAGGAAGGAGATTTTGACCAGGTGCCAGCTAGCACGTTTCCTTTGACCGTGCCCTCGATTCTTCCATCATTGTACTCGTAGCTGCCGGTTACCTGACTGCCACTCTGGGTGAGCTTCATCAAGCCCCAGTCTGTGATCCAGTCTCCACCCCAGCCGGGTGTGCTAACATCTATCGGTTTCGGCTGTGGTTGTGGCTGTTGGCTAATTCGTTTCCCGCTCCAGCCCTTTTCGTACCAACTGCCAGTATTGCCGTATTTCCAGCGTCCGATAAACGATTGGCCATCGGCTGAAAGCGTCAGTTCCGTGGCGCCAGCGTCTTTAGGCTCGCTATAGGAAGGCGCCTCAGACCACCAGCCAATCAACGTGTTGCCAGATACAGTGCCAGTGAACTTTCCAGAGTCGTGCGTATATGTGCCTGTCACCTGGTTGCCGCTCTGTGCCAGTGTCATCGTGCCCCAATTTGTGTCCCAGGTGCCGCTCCAATTTGTAGGAGTTATCGGCGTGGGTGGTGTGGGCGCTGGCTGTCCGCCCTTGGTGCCGCTTATGTTTCCATCCCAGTCGCAGGTGCCATATCGCCACTTTCCGCTGAGTGATTTGCAGCCAGCAGACAAAGTAAAGATAAAATCGCCCGCATCCAGGGGGGGCTTGTACGATGGCGCTTCGCTCCAGGTGCCTGTGGCGGTGGTGCCGTCAACCGTTCCTTCGATTTTGCCACCTTGATAGTCGTAGCTGCCGGTTAGCGTATTGCCCACATGGGTGAGAGTCATTTCACCCCACTCGGTATCCCATTTCCCGGTGAACTGGCAACCAGTGGTTGGTGTTGGGGTAGGGGTGGGTGTAGGCGCAGGGGTTGGAGTTGGAGTAGGAGTAGGTGTAGGAGTAGGTGTAGGAGTAGGTGTAGGAATAGGTGTAGGAATAGGTGTAGGTGTAGGTGGGATATATGGCGGCGTTGGAGTTGGCGGAACGAAAGGTGGTGTAGGTGTAGGGGTTGGTGGGACGTATGGTGTGGGTCCGGTTCCCTTCCTTACCCCAGTTACCACAAAACGCTCATCCCAGGTATAGTGGTACTCTCCCTTGAAAATCCCTCGGAAAGTCATCCCCGATGAGTCCATGGTGAACTGGAACTGGCCAGCGATGTGGGGAGACGCCTGTCCCATGACTGGCGGTTTTGAAGGAGCAGACCAGGTGCCGGTCAGCGTATTGCCTGATACGGTGCCGCTCAGACTCCATCCGTAGTAATTGGAGGTCCCGCTTACCGTGTTTCCCGATTGGAACAAGGTCATGTCGAACTGGTAGGTATTGAATGCACCATATTCCATAATCGTCCAACTGGTACTCCATTCACCGTTCCAATCAGCTTCCAGTGCGTTGACAGGACGCGCTGGAATGACGAGGCTAACTACGGCTAGCAGGGCTAGCAGGGCAATTGCGGGCGTCGCTCTTTTCATCATCGGGCTCCTTCTATTTCGTTTCGCAATGACAACTTCAATGTTTAGTGGCAACCTGCCACAGCTTTACACGGTTCAGCCGCCGCCGAAGCCCACCTTGACCCCGTCGCCGGTGACGATGACCGGCACGATGCCGCTGCCGCCGGACAGGCGCTTTATTTCAGCCACTACCGCCGCACCCTCCTGTGAGCTTCGCTCCTCATACTTGACCCCGCGCTCTTCCATGTCCTGCTTAGCGGCGGCGCAGTAAGGGCAGCCAGGCTTAGTGTATATCACCACCTTCTGCTGATTTCGAGGCAGGTTTCGCTTTGACTCAGACTCATATAGCTTCTCGATGGCGAACTGGACATACTTGTCGCATTTCTCTTTCCAGATGCCGGATTCCTGAAACTGGCGGTAACCATCCGGCGTGGAGAAATCATAGGGGATGAGGTCGCGGCATACAATGCTGCCGAACTTTTCCTTGAAGCCCTTGACCATGTTAGCGGCATCTTCTCGCGCGTCCAGTCGTGCCTGCTTGGCAGCTTGTTTGTCCTCTGGTGGGCGGCGATTGAGCAGCCCGGCGCATACTGCGCCAGCAGAGACGGCGCCGCAGGGCGCCTGTTGTTGTCCGGCAATCCCGCCGGTGAAGGCAATGCAGGACCACAGCATGTCCTCATTGCCCAGGTCAAATGCTTCCCACATAACTTGCAGGACGGCTGGTCCTCAGTGGTAGCCCTTGTGCATCAGCTCTGTGGAGCGTTGCTTTGCTTCATCCATGGATATCTTTGCTGTCATGGCAATCACCTCCGCTTGTCATTCTGTCCTTGTGTCAGACTTGCTGCGTATGTTAGTCCGAAACCCCCAGGCTGTCAATGTTACCGTGCACCTCCTCACCCCTCATTGCAATTCGACAAATCGTGGCGACACGGCTATAATGTAGTAGTAGACTACTACCACATAATTTGAGGGGAAAACAGATGGCTTCACAATCTGAGGAAAGGCTAATCACTGTCAGGGAGGCGGCTGCGGAATACGGCAAAAACATGGAAACGGTCCGCCGCTGGATTTGGTCGGGCAAGCTGCCTGCCCAGAAGCTAGGGAATCAACTGTTCATCAAGAGAAGCGACTTACGGGCACTTCACAGAAAACGCCAATCAGAACGGCAGAAAGTAAGCCTTTTAGAATTTTTGGAAGAAGCTAGAGCGCTACGTGAAGAAATCAGAAAGCACGCCGGTAACTTTGACGTCACTGAGCTGATTCGAGAATCGCGAGAGGATTTGCTCTAATTGAACAACAGCGTCTGCATCGATGCCAGCCTGGCGTTGACGTGGTTGTTACCCAGAGAAAAAACAGAGGCAACTGATGCGCTGATACCACTGTGGCATTACAAAGGTACAAAGCTCATAACAGCCCCACTATTCCACGCCGAAGTCACCTCGGCAATAAGGCGAGAGGTCTACTTCAAGAAACTCAATGCAAATGAAGGAGACCTCATCTTCTTCCTTTACCTGCAGCTAGACATAGAAACGGTGAGTGACCCGGAAATCTACAGGCTTGCCTGGGAGTTAGCCAAGCAATTCAACCTCCCCAGAACTTACGACACCCAGTACCTGGCCGTTGCCGAACTGAAAGGCTGCGAGCTTTGGACCGCCGACAGGAGACTCGTCAACTCGCTCCGGGGCAAATCCCCCCGCATAAAACTGGCAGACACCCATAGCCCCGGCAGATAAACAGACGGAGCCATTGCGAGCCCTTTTACATTTGTCATCGCGAGAGGCTGTCTGAAAATAACATGTAGGGGCGTACCTTCAGGTGCGCCCACGAGACATACGGGTCCTTCCGCTGAAGGACGGGCGGGTTTGAAAACCCGCCCCTACGCAATCATGTCATCTTTTTAGAGTTTTCGGACAGCCTCAAAGAATCCCGCCCCCATCATTGCATACTCCCCAGTCATTGCGAGTCCCGATACAATCGGGACGTGGCAATCTCTCTGTCATTCTTGAGTCCCGATATAATCGGGGCGAAGAATCCCGCCACAAAGAAACAGCATCCCGACCTATAGCCCCGGCAGATAAGAAGGGCTATAATAGCTGTAGCTGCCCAACGGCTCAGGCAACAAATGCAAACACCGCTGCGGCGAATAGAGAGAGGAGGGAGCAAACACAAATGCAGTTGCAGGAAAGCACGATAATAAACCACAAATTGTATTTCCAAGCAGGTGAAATAAGAATATATAACGATGACATCCTGAGTACTGCGGCAGTAGAC
>VGOO01000047.1 GCA_016875925.1 Chloroflexota bacterium | reverse complement strand
CATTACCAGCCATACAACTTGCGCCATGGCGGGCCAGATAGGTGGGATGAAATAAAAGAGAAAATAGCTGAGGACATCATTGAAGTGCTCCGTGGACAGATAGACAATCTAAGACAAAGCAATATTCTCAGCATGAATGTAATGAGCCCGCTAGACATAGAAAGATACAACCCCTCCATGAAATCTGGTGACATCCTGCACATAGCCTCTTTTATAACTCAATCTTATGCCAACAGGCCCCTGCCCGGCTGGGGACAGTACAGAACACCAATCAAGCGACTTTATATCTGCGGCGCCAGCACACATCCGGGTGGCGGCGCAACTGGTGGCGGCAGGGCCGCTGCCATAGCAGTAATGGATGACCTGGGCATTGATTTCAAAAAGGCGGTGGCTAGATAATGCCATCCGGAAACGCCAGGAGCGTTAAAATCCGTACCCCTGATGGCAACGTGGTCGTCGAACTTTACTCGGCTAAACGCGATGGCGACAGATTGGTCCTGGACGCTAAGGTGTTAGATGCCATGCGGATGGATATGGTCGTCGCCCCCGATGAAGTATCAAGGGCAACTCGCCTGCTTTTGCCGGCAGTAATTCGCTATGTCCTGTTCCTGCCCTGCTTAGCCCTGAAACGACTTCTCTGCAGACCAGACAAATAACCATTCAGAACAGTCTGCTCCACAACATCCTGCCACCTTAAACCCTGCATTAGATTCGAAGGGAGTTGCTTCCCTATCCATAGTTGGTATAGAATCACATCATCGCATCCCTGGAACAGAGTATGGAGGTGAAAGATGAAAAGGGATAAGCTCGTACTGGTTAGTCTTGTTTCTCTGGCTTTGCTTGTATCTTTGGCGCCCTTGTTTTTCGGCTGTCGCACACCAAAACCACCAGCTGAAAAATCTGTCGCCCTCCTTAATCTCTCCGACCTCACAGGCCCTCTTGGCGGGATTAATGTGCCGGGTGCAACGGGTGGTGACGACTATCTCAAAGACATCAACGAGAGGGGCGGCATTGAGGGAATTAAGATAAACCAGATTGTGGTTGACACCCGCTATGACACAGCTAGAGCCGTGTCAGCATATAAAAGATACCGCGCCGAACCCAAGCTCTTAATGGTTCTCGCTATCTCTACCGGCGTCGCTAAGGCTTTAGCACCCTTTATTGAAAACGACAAACTGGTAAGTATCATCTCCGCCGCTGGCGAGTTTCAAGCAAAACCGGGCAGGATTTTCATGTGGTCAGTGGCTTACCAGAATGTCTTCGCCGCAGGTCTGGACTGGATGGTAAAAGACTGGAAACAAAAGGGAAAGCCGGGGATGCCTACAGTTGGTTATATGTCCTGGGACAGTGCTTACGGAATGGAGTTCTTGATGGGCGGCAAGGAGTATGCTGCCCAAATAGGCGTAAATTTGCTCCCGCCTGAGCTGTTTCCAACTGGAGCGCCAAAGCACGATGTCTATCTGATGAGACTGGCGCAAAGTGGCGCTAATTATATTTGGGCTGGCGGCATTGACCCAACACCCAGCAGTGTCATCCGCGACGCCCACGCTCTTGGTTTAACCAAAAACATCCAGATGATGAGTGACTTCTACGGACCACATGAGACTATTGGCATTAAACTCCATCCCGAGGCCACAGAAGGCACAATCCTCATCTCCCACAGCTATATGGGAGATGAGGTCAAAGCCAATCCCAGAAGTCAACTCTGGACAAAATATCAGGGCAGGCCAATCGAGGAGATGGATGATAGCTATGTGGCAGCTCAAGCTTGGATAATAGACCCATTCCTGGAAGCAGTTAGGAGAGCGTCAAGAGAAGTTGGCTATGAGAAGCTAAATGGGGATGCAATGTTCAAAGCTTACAAAAGCCTTACCGGCTGGATTCCAGAAAATTCAACGTCTCCTTTCCCCTGCTCCTATAGCGAGACTTCAAGACAGAACTATGACCATATCTTTGTATACAAAGTTGTGAACAAGAAGCTGGTTCGCATTACACCTGAGCCGGTAAAAGTGCCTGACGCCGTAAGCCTCCACAAGTGGTAGCCCCGTGACAGCGGCATAGCAAATTGTATCCACACCAACCCTTTCCTGAACGTGGTGGGGAAGAGGGGACTCGAACCCCTACGCCTTGCGGCACATGATCCTAAGTCATGCTCGTCTGCCAATTCCGACACTCCCCCACATACGAAATGCCCTAACATTTTAGCACTTCTCGGCCTAGATTTCTTATACCCGAATTGCATGGGGCTTGAACTTCATTTCGCAACGCTGTATCATTATGCCCCTGTAGAGTGGACATCCGGGTGGGAACCGGATGAGCGCAGCAACCTGTCGTGAATAGCAGAATGAAGTTAAATAAGCTTGTGCTCAGCAGGGCACTGATTCCCTTTATCATTGCATCGTTTCTCATTGTGCTAACACCGTGCCAGGTATCTGCGGACAACGAGATTGCAGTCTATCCAGAATCAGGCAGGGCGGGAGGTAAGATAAGCATCAAGGGCCGCGACCTGTTCCTCAATAACGTCTTTGTCTACTTCGACACCAACAGCAACGGTAAGTTTGATGACGGCGAGCCAGCAGCAGAACGAGAGCCGAGCTGGATCACAGGGGACTGGCGAGCAACACTAAGAACACCAAGAAGAATCCCGCCCGGCGTTTACGCCATATACGCGGAATTTTCCTATACCAGATACGATGGCATAGTCACTGAGACCTACAGCACAAATTTCACAGTCAGAAAACCATAGGTTCCCAACCACCATTGCCTCCCACCATCACTAACCCGAGTTCCCACGGCAACTAAGAACAGAGTCGCGCATACACTATCGGCAACACCTTTCATAGCACTACCATACGCTAGCTCAAGCTAGCCACCCATCCAAAAGTACTAGCGCAAACTAGGACTTGCGGCCTCCATCCATAGCTATAAGTCCTAGAACCATTCTCCTATCCTAAAACCATACCTATGTACGATGTGCCACACTCGAGAAAACGTCATAATTAGCATCAGGAAATACGGAATAAACCAAATGCCCTTTTCTGCGTTATACACAGTAGAAAAGGAAAACGGGGAGGAAAGAAATGACTCGCAAGCAGAAGATAATGGTAATGGCAAGGCAGGACAAAAAACTTATAGCACTGTTCAGCGGCGCTATCTTCGACGTGGTACTACTGCTCAGCCTGGTAATCACCGCCTGGGTCTGGTACCTTTAGTCTCTCAGGAGTGAACCTTGCCCTGATACGGCTTCATCCATAACCTCCATTCGGAATGTCCAGGTCTCCAAAATGACTTGGACTTTTCTTTTTCCAGTCTGGATTAACCCCACCGGACAAACGCCAATATCAGCGCAGCAACCACGATTATCAGCGCGATGATTATCACCGCCGGCCACTCAATCGTCATAGTAACCTCCCTCATCACCCGCTACAGCTCGCTGCCTCCATTCATAGTATGCCATAGCCTTATTTATGGCGCTGGCAGCGTGCCCTATCGACTCAAACACGGCAAATCCAGCTTGAGACAGCTTGGCCCGCAACTCCATAGCCTGCTGCCTCGACCTATCAGCAGTAGAAGCATGCAACACCACCGCATGAGGTCTGAACGGCGATTCCCTGAGGTCGAGCACCGCCTGAATAAAAACACGCCGTATAACATCTTTCGTGTCATCCGGCATCAGTCCATAAAGCTCAAAAGGAAGATGCGCCAGAAGCACGTCAAACTCATCCCAGTTGCAAGCAGCTTCAACGGCCTGCTTCAGCAAATCCGGCCTGTATAAATCCACCGGATTCCTGAAGCCACCACCCGTCTCAGTACCACCCATAATCTGCTTCAGCTTCTCCCGAGAACCCGCAGGTAGTATAGGCAGGGTCAGGCCTGCTCTGGCGCAGTCATCAGCAGCTATGACACTGGCTCCACCACCAGGACCAATGAGGAGCGTCCTCCGCCCCCCGGGAGGAGACATCCGCAAGAAAACCAAGGCCACGTCCACTATCTCGCCGATGCTATGGACGCGGATAGCTCCAGTCTGTTTCAACATGCTTTCCCACATATCTTTGCGGCCAGCCATAGAGCCAGTATGCGAAGCCGCCGCCCTGACACCAGCATCCGTGCTTCCCGCCTTAAGGACTATCACCGGCTTCCTCTTCGTTGCCTCACGTAAAATCCTGGCAAACCGAGCTCCATCCCTGGCGCCCTCTAGATACACCCCTATCACACTGGTCTTCAGGTCATCCGCCAGGTACTCCAGGAAATCACACTCGTTGAGGTCTATGGCATTGCCAAAGCTTATCACCTTGCTAAAATAGAGCCCTCTGCTCGAAGCCTCGCAGACGCAATTCACGCTATTCCCGCCGCTCTGAGCCATAAGAGCAAAATCGCCGCTTTGCTTGGGGAACTGGGGGGAGAAAGACAAACCAGTCTCAGGGCAGTATAGCCCCAAGCAGTTTGGCCCCACAATCCTGATGCTCTTATTACGGGCAATGCTCAATATCTCTGCTTCTAGCATCTTGCCCCCAGCATCCTCGATTTCGCCAAAGCCTGCGGTAAAGAAATGTACAGCCTTAACTCCCTTGGCCACACAGTCAGTCATGAGTTGAGGTGTGAACCGTGCTGGAATAGCCGAAATCACGTAGTCGACCTCTCCTGGCACATCTCGAACGCTGGAATATATCTTGAAACCTGAAACCTCGCCACTCGTGGGGCTAACCCCATGGAGGCGCCCTTTGAATCCCGCGTCTGCTATGATACGCAGGTATCTCAGCCCAGCGTTAAAGCCATCAGAATCGCCAGAGACCCCGGCAACGGCGATGGAACGAGGATGAAATAGATACTCCAGACTTAAATCAGTCAAAGCAATATCCTGACCTGTATGTCCAAACCAACCCCGCATTTTATACACATAAACACATTCTTTCAAATCACAGGGGCGATAGGCAACAAGCAAGTTGCAAGAAAAATGAGTGGCTAGCGACGAGAGACCAGCGACGAGCGACGAGTTCTGCCTCTTGACAACAAAGCCGCAGCAGCATAACATAGCCACAACTGGATTTCGGAGGAAAACGCATATGCCTAACAACAAAATGGGTATAATCCGAATCGCAGCCGTAATTGTCCTCCTAATAGCTGCCTGGTGGATAGGCGGCCAGGTGGCTTCAAAGCCCATCAAGACAGAAAAAGCAAACCTGCAATCGCAGCTCACCACCCTGGAGAACGAGCATTCTCAACTAACCTCAGAACACGAGAGGCTAAAAGAGGAAAATTCCAAGCTGAAGACAGAATGCGCCAGCCTTACAACGGAGGGCACCAAGCTAGTTGCAGAGCGCGATACCCTCAAAGCCCAGAACACCAAACTCAATGCTGACCACGAGGCTCTGAAATCGCAATATTCCAAGCTAAAGGCGGATTACGACGACCTGAAGAGCGCTGTTCAGAAGCTTCTGGATATCATCGGCAAAGAAAGCGGCACCAGCGGCGGCACAAACTAGCAAATCAAAATAACGTCAGCTTCGTTGACTTCCGCCATACCCACCTGTTGGCGCTCAAGGACCTGAGTCTGTCATAGACCACAGCCTCATCTAGCTGGAACATCTCTGCCACCTGTTGCACCGTCGCCCCCTCCAGCAACCCCAGATACTCCAGTATCCTGGCATCCTCTTCCCTGCCTTCTCTCTGGAGCCTGGCTATCGCCTCCCTCCCCGCCTGCGTCAACACATATAATTCCATTCCCAATTTCGATTGTACATCATTAGCTTTGCGATGTCACCTGCCTCAATCAACCATTCCACAAAGACATGTAGCACTGGGCATGTAGCGCGAGGCTTCAGCCTCGCAATTACCCCGGTCACTGTTGAAGCGACCCCGAAGGGGCGCGCCACTTGAAACTTGCAACTACTGACGAGTCCCGAGCGACGAATCACGCCTGCTGCCTATTGCCTACACTCCCCTTGACTAACACCACAAACAAAGGTATAAAAAGTATTACTGGCGTGGGTACGTGGGACAACGAAAGCAGGAAGTACCAACTTCAGTACACCATTAGTGATAGGTACAGGTAAGAAAATAAGGCGAGAAGACCTATGACTATTGACTTGAAGACAGTCATGCTCGTGAGCACCATGGTTAATTTTATCTGTGCCTGCGCTATAGCAATTATCTGGTATCAGAACCGCAAGCGCTTCGCTGGCCTGACCTTCTGGCTAGCTTACATGATTCTACTGACAACAGGTACAACTCTCGTCATATTGCGCGGCATGGTGCCGGATTTCTTTTCCATTGTACTCGCCAATGCCATGGTCATAGCCGGGATAGTAACCATCTACATGGGATTAGAACGTTTTGTGGGCAAAAAGAGCTCGCAGATACACAACTACGTTCTGCTGGGGATTTTTATTGTTGTTCATGCTTACTACACGCACGTTGAACCCATTTTGCTGGCAAGAAGCCTTAATTTCAGTGTGGCCACAATGATTTTTACCTTCCAATGCTGTTGGCTCTTGCTGCGGAGAGTGGATTCCAGCATGCGTCGGATAACATTCACCGTGGGCATAGTATTTGGATGTTATGTTGTTGCCAGCTTCGCCAGAATCATCCTGCTCACGCTTTCCCCACCCCAGAGCAGCGATTTTTTCAAAATCGGCACGGTGGATACACTCGCAATGGTCGTCTACATCATGCTTACCGCTGCCCTCACTCTCAGCTTAATACTGATGGTGAACAGGCGCCTGCTTGGGGAAATTCAGACCTACACGGATGACCTCGAAGCAAGAACCAAGGAATATCAGCGACTTGTCGAGACGACAAACGTAGGCATAGCCAGCGCTAATACGGCAGGGGAGCTCACCTTCGTCAATGAAGGGCTTTGTAGCATGTTGGGCTATTCCCAAGGTGAATTGCTGGGCAAACCGTTCATCGAATTCGTACACCCGCAAGATAGGGACAATGTAGTCCAGTCATTCTTGAGAGCCTTCACCAATCCTAAGGGAACGTTAGATTTTGAGCTAGCAGTAGTACACAAAGATGGCACGATTAGGCACGCCTATGCCCACGTAGCCCACCTCAAGAGCGGCGACCAGACCATAGGCTTCAACGCCATTCTCACAGATATCACCGAACGCAAACAGGCAAAAGAAGCCCTGAAGGAGAGCGAGGAACGCTACCGCTTTATCGCTGAAAACATGACTGACACAGTATGGCTGATGGATATGAATTTGCAGGCCACTTGGGTAAGTCCTTCCGGGGAACGCATAAGCGGCTACAGCGCTGAAGAAATAAAGGAAATGTCATTCGATAAGCTTATAACCCCTAAATCACTGGAAATTGCCCTAAAAGCCATTGCTGAAAATTTAGCCGAAGAAAAGCTGGCACGGAAAGACCTGGAAATAAGATACACGGCAGAACTCGAATTTGTGCGGAAGGACGGCTCCACATATTGGAGCGAAATTCAAACTACAGTACTCAGGAATGACCAGGGTGTTCCGTTTAGCATACTGGGGGTGGGACGTGACATCACCGAGCGCAAACAGGCAGAACAAGCACTCAAGGCATCGGAGGAAAAGCACCGCGACCTGGTAGAGAATCTGGCCAACGTCATATACACGCTGGATACCCAGGGAAACATAACCTACATGAGCCCGGCATTGGAAAGGATTAGCCAGTACCGTGTTAGCGAGTTAATTGGCCAGAACTTCTCTCGCTTTGTTTACCCTGACGATCTCCCAGAACTGATAACCTCTTTTCAGGGCGTGCTGGCAGGACAACTTCAGCCTTCCGAATATCGTCTCGTCGACAAAGACGGCAGTATAAAATGGGTGCGCAGCAGCAGCCGCCCACAGATAGAAGATGGAATTGTGATTGGCGTCACCGGAATCCTGACCGACATCACCGAACACAAAGCCATGCTACAGCACCTGGTGCTGACCGACAGGCTGGCAGCGCTGGGCGATATGGCAGGCGGATTTGCCCACGAGCTGAACAATCCCCTCTCCAGCGTGATGGGCTATGCCCAGCTTCTCCTGGACAGGAAAGACCTGCCAGCCGACGTAAGAAATGACATCGAACTCATCTACAAAGATAGCCGGCGGGCCGCCAACATCATCAAGAACTTCATGGTCTTTGCCCGCAAGCAACCACCACAGAGACAACCAACCGATGTCAACTCCCTCATCCAGGATATCCTCAACCTGCGGCAGCATGAACAGACGAAAAGCAATATCGCGGTCAAGATTAAGTTCGGCAAGCTGCCCCCGGTCGAGGTTGACCAATCCCAAATACGGCAGGTGTTCCTTAACATCATCATCAACGCCGAATACTTCATGTCCAAGGCAAACCGGAAAGGCACACTCACCATCACCACCAGGAAAAGCGGCAACATGGTAACCGCTTCCTTCGCCGACGATGGGCCCGGGATACCAGCCGAGCAATTGGACCATGTCTTCGACCCCTTCTTCACCACCAAAGAAGTCGGCCAGGGCACCGGGCTGGGACTGAGCATCTGCCACGGTATCGTCACCGAGCACGGCGGCAGAATCTACGCCCAGAGCCAGGAGGGCAAGGGAGCAACCTTCGTGGTGGAACTGCCCATCGCAAAGTAACCAAGTTTGTTATATGTCACCCTCACCCTAATCCTGGCTGTCCAAAAACAACACGTAGGGGCGTACCTTTAGGTACGCCCGCAAGACGGTGGGCGGGTTTGAAAACCCGCCCCTACACGAATCACGTCATTTTTGGAGTTTTCAGACAGCCTCGAATCAATGGCGGTATCCTCCCTCTCAAGGGAGAGGAAATAAAAATCCTAATCCGAATATCTAAATACGAAACAAATTCAAAGTACCAAGACCAAAATGTCCAGAACGCACTACATCTGTGTTGTTTGGAGCTTGGGACATTTGGATTTTGACATTGTTCCGGATTTCGTGCTTAGGGTTTAGAATTTCCCTTAACCCTCTCTCCCCTGGCGGGAGAGAATCAGAGTGAGGGGGATATCAGCCTTTATCTTTACCTTTACCCTCACCCAACCCCATCAGCCTCGCCAGTAACCATGTAGCCTCCAGCGCCAGCGCATCGTCAATCCAATCTATGTGCGCCCGCACAAAATCATAAGCCCTAGCCAACTGCGGTTGACGCAGCTTCAGATGCCTCTCCAGGCGCAGCTTGCTCACCATCGTCGGCGTGTCAATAGCCAGCGGACAATTCTTCTGGCAGCGTTTGCAGCCCAGGCATATATCCAATTCGCCACCGTCAGCTCCCTCTCCGTTCAACGCTGCATAGACCACCCCCCTGCCCCCAAGCTGGCTACCAACGCTGAATTTATTACCGTAAACACTGTACGCCGGACACACCAGCAAACACTGGCCACAGCCTATGCAATAAAGCAACTCCCTGTAATCACCACCAGCTATTTCAGACCTGTGATTGTCCACCAGAATGAGGCATATTTCCTTCGGGCCATGAACTCCCTTTATAAGCTTCTTCTCGATATCCGCCGTCTGGCTGGTGCCAGCAATGATATTTATGAATGACGTTGATAGTGCGCCCGTAGCGTAAAACACCTGGAGCTTCAGCATATTAAGTGCTTCTTCGATGTTAGGATATATCTTGTCTATGCCAGCCAGGATGATATGTTTCCCAGGACGCGTGGCTACCTGAATTATGTTCCCCTCGTTGTGCATCAACAGCACCGCTCCTTCTTCCGCGGCAATAGCATTGGCGCCAGTAATACCAACACTGGCACTGCTGATATACGCCGCTATCTCATCCCTGACCAGCCCCACAATATCCTCAGCCATTGGCTTTATTCTATGACCGAAATGAGCGGATAACCTATCGGCAATTTCTTGTTTCGATAGATGGCTTGCTGGCCCCGTGGGATGGGAAGGTTTCTCGCCGATAATCTGGACAATGCGGTCACCTATATCCGTCTCCACCACCTCAACACCCTTGTCCGTCAGCGCTTCAGTTAGGCCAAGCTCCTTGGTCAGATTCGATTTCGACTTCACCACCAGCTTCTCGCCAGCCAGCTCAGCCAGCACTAATGACACCGCCTCTTCCCTGGTCCCAGTCATCCTAACCCTTATTCCATTCCTCTCCAGACTCTCAACGGCCTGCTTCAGCAATCCCGCATTGCCGATGGATTCCTTCCGCGTCTGCAGAAGCCTCTGTTTCCTGTTCTCCAAATCAGCCACTCTGGCTATGTTAGCCTTCTGCCTTTTCTTCACCGTGGCAAAGGCTCTTCCCATCGCCTTGATTTCCCCCGCCTTCTTCAGGCGCGCAGAGTGACTATGTTCAGAACCCGACTTTCCGACAGCCACGCTAGACCCATCCTCATCCATGGCGCAAATTATAGCAACAAATGTAGGGACAGGTCTTCAGACCTGTCCGCAAAATCATACATAACCGAGCATGCGAGCCCCTTTTGCCATTGCGCGGATGGCGCCCTTAGCCTGAGTTGACATTATCGCCAGGCGGAGACTGCGACTGCTGACTATTGACTACTGACTGCCGACTATCGACTGTTGCCTGTTGCCTCCGAGCGACGAGCGACCAACCCCTGAAACCACCGCTTGACAACCATCAATTCGACCATATACAATACACAATCGGCTGTCGACAAAAGATAGGGTGGAAGTGGAGGTAGCTCTTCGAGCTGGCCACCTAAACCAATAGGCATGGTGACCAGATGGTGGGCGGTAAGCCCCAAGGGTACAGTTGAGGAAACGCCTGTGCCTCCCGCATTCGGAAAGGAGAGCAAATACAAATGAGCTATAGAAGATAGGCTTTGAATTGGCTGTCAGTATGGTTACAAAGGGTGAGCAATTGCTAGCCATAGCGAGTGGCTCACCCTCTTTTTTCAATAAAACCAAGGAGGGTCTAGACGTATGGAACTAAGCCGTCGAGAGTTTCTGAAATTGTCTGGAGCCGGAGCTGGCGGTATAGCCGTTCTGGGGCTGGCAAAACCCAGGGTAACCCAGGCTCAGGGCCCGACAGAAATCCCACTGCACAAGAAAATCGGAGAAACCACCACTATCTGCCCCTACTGCGGCGTTGGCTGTGGCTTCCTGGTGGCTTCCGAGAACGGAAAGGTCGTCAACCTTGAAGGTGACCCCGAGCACCCCATTAACAAAGGCGGTGCCTGCGCCAAGGGCGGTGCCCAATTCCAGTTGGGCGCTCAAAACCCGCTCCGCCTGAGCAAAGTGCTCTACCGCTCCCCCGGCGCAGCCGACTGGGAAGAGAAATCCTGGGACTGGGCACTGGAAGAGATAGCCAAGCGAATAAAGAGCACCCGCGATGCTAACTGGATTGAGAAGGATTCAGCCGGTGCTCTGGTCAACCGCACTGAGGCAATAGCCAGCATGGGCTCAGCCTCCCTGGACAACGAGGAATGCTACCTCATCTCCAAGTTGATGAGAGCCTTAGGAGTGGTGTACCTCGAACACCACGCACGCATATGACATTCTCCCACTGTAGCGGCTCTGGCAGAGTCGTTTGGACGCGGAGTAATGACCAACCACTTCAACGATGTGGCTAACAGCGATGTCATACTGGTCATCGGCAGCAACTGCGCCGAGAATCACCCCGCCGCCTTCCACCACATCACAGTAGCCAAGCAAAGGGGCGCCAAACTCATCAGTGTTGACCCCCGCTACACCCGCACCACAGCGAGAGCTGACCTATACGCCCCCATGCGCTCTGGCACCGACATCGCCTTCATCGGCGGCATGATTAAGTACGTAATCGACGACATTGAGAAAAACCCGGGCAACTACAACATGACCTACGTCACCGAATATACTAATGCCACCTTCTTAGTTAACCCCGACTACAAGGGCCCGGCCGATTTGAACGGTTTGTTCTCAGGCTGGGACGCCACCAAGAAGACATACAGCAAGGCAACCTGGACATACCAGCTAGACGAGAACGGAATACCCAAGAGGGACAAGACACTCAAAGACCCCAACTGCGTCTTCCAACTGCTCAAAAAACACTACGCCCGCTACGACGTGGACAAGGTAAACAAGATAACCGGCACCCCCAAAGACCTGTTCCTGGAAATCTGCCAGACCTTCGCCG
>VGOO01000046.1 GCA_016875925.1 Chloroflexota bacterium | reverse complement strand
TTCTGCAGATGTCAACCAACTGCTCAGTCAATTTTATCAGGTGCAGAAGTTTACCAAGATGGCGGCAAGCGGAACATTGCCCAAGGATTTGATGGGCATTCTGCGGAAGCGTTGAACCCGTCTACTTCACTGTCTTTACTCTTGCAGAGAATGTCAGTTGGCGATCTGTTATGCTAACTTTTGTCAATTCTAGCGGCCAGTCGGCTAGCTGTAGTTTAACCATGATATTGGTTATGCCCTCTGCTCGCTTGGCCACACCTTTTGGTAAAGGCAACTTCCCCAGGTTGAAGTCTTCGATTACTATTTTGGGGCTTCCGTTTCCTACATCAATGCGTCCCCTAGCCGCCACTTTGGCTGGAACACCTGGTGTGTCGAGTATACCGTAGACCAGGAAACGCCCGTCACGAAAGTTAACGAGTGGTTTGCTTAATTTGAATGGCATCTTGCCTTCAGCCAATGCCTCTAGCAGTTTGGAATTGACCTCATTTTCTGTTATTGTCAGGGTAATCTCTTTTTTTTCTGCGGACTCGATTGCCTTCTTTGTTTCTGCCCGGAGCCCGTCCAGTTTTTGGTCGAAGCTCTTGGCGGCTTCGGCAGTGACTGCTACAGGAACCATTCTTGCTTGGAGCCAAGGCGTAAGTGTGAAAAGGAAGTAACCGATGGCCACAGCGATAGCTATTAGAATAGCGATTACACCGATGGCCATGATTATTCCTTGAATGACTCTCATCTATTTCCTCCTAGCTGCTATCTTGTGTTCTGGGTTTACTCTAGATAGTCTTTTAGTTTTCTGCTCCGACTGGGATGCCGCAACTTGCGCAGAGCTTTGGCTTCTATTTGGCGAATGCGTTCTCGGGTCACATTGAATTCTTTGCCGACTTCTTCTAAGGTTCGAGCTCTTCCATCCTCCAACCCAAATCGCAGCATGATAACTCTTCTTTCCCTATCGGTCAACTCAGAGAGCACTTTGTTTAGCTGTGCTTTGAGTAGTTCCCTTGAAGCTTCGTCAGCAGGTGGTAGGGTAGCGCGGTCCTCGATGAAATCGCCCAGATGACTGTCTTCTTCCTCACCAATCGGCATTTCCAAAGATATGGGCATCTGGGACAACTTCATGATCTCTCTTACTTTATCGGATGTGATTTCCATCCCTTGGCCAATTTCCTCATAGCTCGGCTCGCGTCCGTATTCCTGAGCCAGTCGCCGATTGACTTTTAAAAGCCGGTTTATGGTTTCTACCATATGCACCGGAATGCGGATAGTGCGTGCCTGGTCAGCAATCGCCCTGGTGATCGCTTGTCGTATCCACCAGGTGGCGTAAGTACTGAATTTGAACCCCTTTCTGTATTCGAATTTTTCTACAGCTCGAACTAAACCTATATTACCTTCCTGTATGAGATCAAGCAGAGGCATCCCGTGACCTACATATTTCTTGGCCACACTTACTACCAGTCGAAGATTGGCTTCCGTAAGGTGCCTTTCTGACTTTCTTGCTGTTCTCTTTATCTTGCCAAAGTGAGTTTTTAGTTGCGGGCTTATCGATTGAAGCTGGGAAAGAAACTTGGAATCAACCGGCTCAGTTATCAATGACTCTGCTTCCTTCCATGTAGCTTTCTCTCCTATGATCATGGTTACTTCG
This sequence comes from Chloroflexota bacterium, assembly GCA_016875925.1. GTDB lineage: Bacteria > Chloroflexota > Dehalococcoidia > GIF9 > UBA5629 > VGOF01. The sequence continues at coordinate 10,433 of VGOO01000046.1, read as the reverse complement.
TGGGGCAATAGCCGGCTTCTTATCGAGAGTTCAATGATGGCCTGTTCAGTCTCGGAAATGCTCACGACCATGACGTTGGCCACGCTTTTTACCAATTCAGGATCGATTATGCCATCGATAGCTGACCTAAGCTTGGGATCGCTGAGCCTTTTGACAAAGCTTCTTGTTGTGGGAAGCTTAAGCTCCCTAGCGAGGGCGTCTAGTAGTTGTTTGGCTGATACCAGGTGATGTAGCAGGTAAATGACTATGCGCCTTGGTGATGGATATGTGTCGTGTCTCTGGTGATAGCTTTCTTCAATTCCTTCCAGATATTTGGCCTCTTCTATTTTACTTGCTAGTGCCTTCTCATCCCTTGCGGTGAGTAAGGATACTTTGCCTATCTCATGTAAGTACATTCGAACGGGGTCATCTATGGCCTCATGCTCACTGGTCTCAATATCTAGGGCAAGCGCTGTCTTCGTATCCAGCTTTGCAGCCCATTCCTCGTCAAACTCATCAAGTTTGTAGTCGTCCCAAGGCGACGGAATTTTGGCAACCACGTCTTCTATTTCTTCTTCATCGAAGTGGACCCACGCAGCATCTGAGAGTTTAAGCGATTCGACGTTGTGTTTGAAACTGTCTGAGTCTTGTTTGCGCTGATTTTCATTATCCGGGATTGTGGGGATGTCGCTATCTTTTTCGATGGGAGCCAATGACTATTCCTCCTTGGCGCTAGCAGTTGGGTTATGTCCTCGCTTGATGAAGATATTTCGCAAGTGTTTGCTTTCCTCTATGCCTTGTTCTTGCAGCTTGGTAAGCTCAGCTGTCGGGCCACCGCTTTCCGCTTCCATGGTCAGAAGCTCTGCCTTTGTGGTTTCCAGGTTTCTCAACCATTTTTCCTGTAGTCTTAGTATGCAATCATCCATCGTCTGCTGTTTTAAATTGTCGCTTTCGTCGATTGATGGGGGGAATTTCTTAGCCAGCAAGCTCTCTAAATAGTTATGCAGGCTGCTATCAAGGTTCTCCTTAATTGTATCGCAACCGCCGTTTTCTTTCAGCTTTAGGAGCAATTCTCTGTTCTCAGTACGTTCAAAGTATTCAGGTACCAGCTCGGTAGCTCGTGAGCGGAGTTCGGGGTATTTTAGCAACAATGCCATGCAATACTCTTCGAGTGCGAATTTGCCAGCTAGGAACGACGCGATTTTTGCTGTTGCGTCAGGGCTCTCTTTCCCCTTAAGAGTTTCTCTCTTTCTTTGTTGAGTACGGTACTTGTCTAGTGCGTATGCTATATCCTTATCGTCTATTTTAAGTAATCTTGCTAGCTTTCGGCGGTAATGGGTTAGCTGGATTGGGTCTATTATCCGTGAGAAAAACGGCAACAGGTTTTCTACAACCAAGGATTTGTTCTTTGGGTTGTCTAGTTCAACTCTAGAGGTTTCTGTATCAATTGCAAAATCAATGAACGATTTCGCATCTTTGATTAGTCTATCCCATTCAGTAGCGTTACTCCTGATTATCTCATCCGGGTCTTTGCCTGCCGAAAAAACGGCAACTCTTATATTTGCATCGATGATGGGTATTTGCTTGAAGTTTGATTGCCCAGCAAGTTGGGCGAATACCGGGATTTCCTTTTTGTCCATTGCTTGTTCGAAGACCTGTTCACTTCTGAGAGTGGCTTGCTTGCCTGCGGTGTCGGCATCAAGTGCCAGCACAATATTTTTGGTTAGCCTCTTAAGGATGCTTAGTTGCCTCTCGGTTAGGGATGTTCCCATGGAGGCAACTGTGTTTTTCCATCCGTACTGATGCGACGTAAGAACATCCATATAACCTTCAACGATGATTACTTGGTCGTTTTGCTTGATGACGGCTTTAGCTTTGTCAATCCCGTACAGTATACTGCCTTTATCGAAAGTGGGTGTCTGAGGGGAATTGATGTATTTTGGCAGCGATTCATCCAATATCCTGGCGCCTAGTCCTACTACTCGTCCTTGTATGTCTCTGATAGGGAACATGAGGCGGTTGCGGAAGCGGTCATAAACTCCTCCTTCCCCCCGTTCTACCAATAGACCTGCGGCCAATAGCTCTTCTTTCTTGTAACCTTTGCCGGTGAGGTATTGCAAGGCGTTGTCCCAAGCGTCCAAACTGAAGCCTAGCTGGAAGTCAATGATAGTTTGTGTGGACAATCCTCGTTTTGCTAGATAGCTTCTGGCTGTTTCTCCTGCCGAGGCATTGAGCAGCATGTGATGGTAGTATGCCGCTGCTGCCTCGTTTAGTTGAAACAGTCTATCCTTCTGTTCGTCTTTAGCCTTGTCCTGCAGTTGAGGCCTCGAGGGCAAGGCTATGCCAGCCTTATCAGCCAAGAAGCGTAGAGCTTGTCCGAAGTCTAGCCCCTCTTTTCTCATAACGAAAGCGAAAATGTCGCCGCCGGTGCCACAGGCACCAAAGCAGTGCCAACTATGCCTGTCTGGGAATACATAGAAAGATGGCTCCTTCTCAGAGTGGAAGGGACACAATGCTTTGTAATTTCGCCCTGTTTTCTTCAAGGCGACGTATTCGGAGACCACCTGGACAATGTCTAATCTTTGCTTTATCTCGTCAATTGTACTCATCGGATTAGTCTAGATAATCTAATATAGGTAGTAGTGGCAAGTTATTAAATATTATTACTATTATGCTGAGTATTCTTTTGCCATCCTCGTTGCGTAGTGGTCTGTCATTCCTGCTATATAGTCAGTCACCTTTCTTCCGATGCTGTCATTCCTAAGAGTGTATTCTTTTGGCATTTTCCCCTCGTGCTTTTTAAGATGAGAATATAGAAAGCGAATTGTTTCCTTTGCGCTATCTGTATCCTCTGTATTCAGGCTGGGGTTATACACTTTTTCGAAAAGAAAGTCGCGCAAGGTATTGGTCGCCTCTAAGATGTTGGAGCTCATACTTATCGTCGATTTACTCGCCTGGCTATGGTTAAGAGTATAAAGCGATTGTCTGACGATGTCATACACTAAAGTGTTGATTCTTTCTGAAGAGGAATGACCGAGTGTTTTCACCACCGACTTGGGGAGTTTGTCTTCGGTTATGACGTTGGCTCTTATAGCGTCGCGAATGTCATGATTTACATAGGCGACTATGTCGGCTATCTTGACCACTTGACCTTCAATCGTTCCGACGTCATTCCAACCTTCTCCTAAAACTTCTATCCCACCTTTTGAATGTTTAAGTATCCCATCGCGTACTTCCCAGGTGAGATTTAGCCCCTGTCCGTCTTTTTCTAGAAGGTCTATTATTCTCAAGCTCTGTTCGTTGTGTCTGAAACCGTCCGGGTTGAGCTCGTTCAAGATATCTTCTCCGATGTGGCCGAAGGGAGTATGGCCTAGGTCATGTCCTAAAGCGATTGTCTCGGTCAAGTCCTCGTTCAAACTTAAGGCTCTGGATATAGTGCGAGCAATTTGGGCGACTTCCAGAGTATGTGTAAGGCGTGTAACGTAGTGGTCACCAAGAGGTGCAATAAAGACCTGTGTCTTATGTTTGAGGCGTCGGAAGGCATTGGAGTGGATGATGCGGTCTCGGTCTCGTTGGAAGTCGGTTCTTATCTGGCAAGGCTCCTCCCATTTTAACCTGCCACGGCTGTATCTGTTTTTGGATGCGTGCGGAGAGAGCCTTTCCTCAGCCTCTTCAATTCGCTGCCGAATATCAAGGTTAACCACCATAGAATTTTAGCCTAGTTACAGCTAATCTAGCTGAGCTTCTAGTTTATCTTGCCTTTGCTTCAGCGGCAGCAATTATCTGTCTGGTCGTGTCGATCATGTCGGGCGTGACTGAGACGGAAGTAATGCCCCATTTCACGAGGCTTTCTGTGAGTTCTGGATAGACTGATGGTCCTTGTCCGCAGATAGAGCAGGTAATACCCTTTTCCTTTGACACTCTGACTACCTTTTCTATGGCTTGAAGGACTGCTTCGTTTCTTTCGTCGAATTGTTCAGCTAGCTTGGGATTGTCCCTGTCTATTCCCAGAATGAGTTGAGTTAAATCGTTGGAGCCGATGGAAACTCCATCAATACCTGTATCAATGAATTTCTCAATAAGGAAAACATTAGATGGCACCTCGACCATCATCCATAGTTTGAAGTTGGGGAATTGGTATAGTCCTTCAGCTACGAGGAACCTTTTGATTCGAGCCATCTCATCTACAAAACGGACGAAGGGAATCATGACATATAGATTGTTGTATTGTTGACAGACGTTCTTGATGGCTTCTACTTCTAACCTTAAGACCTCGGTCTCTCTGGTGTACCTAGAGCAACCTCGATAGCCTAACATCGGGTTTTCTTCCGGTTCTTCGTACCTCTCACCGCCTTGCAGGTTCCTGTACTCGTTGGTTTTGAAGTCGGTGGTTCGGTAGACAACAGGGCGCGGTTGAAATGCCCTAGCAAAGGTGCTGATACCTCTGGTCAGGCCAGCTACGAATTGTGCTCCTCTGCCTTCGTGTAGCATGTATCGCGGATGGTATTTTATGGTATCGGTAATCATGAACTCAGCCCTGAGCAGTCCTACCCCATCTACATCGCGTTTTGCAACTTCCTCAGCCATTTCTGGGTTTGCTAAATTCACATATAGCTTGGTGTGTGTCTTGATTCGTTCACTGGGGACTACAGCGGGTGCTGTTTTTTTCTCTATGGCTATTCTCCCTTGGTATACTTTTCCTGTGGAGCCGTCAACTGTGATCTCTTGCTTGTCTTTTAAAACCTTGGTGGCTACTTCAGTGCCGACAACGCACGGGATGCCTAGCTCACGGCTAACGATGGCTGCATGAGCAGTGCGACCACCGCGGTCAGTTACTATAGCTACTGCTCGTTTCATCGCAGGCACGAAATCCGGAGTTGTCATCTCTGCTACAAGCACATCGCCGGTTTCTACCTTGTCTATTTGTGAGGCTTCAGGGATGATTCTTACTGTACCTGTTGCTATGCCTGGGCTGGCTGCTATGCCAGTGAAGAGGGGTTTTGCTTCTATGTTGAGGCGGGTCTCTGTTATCTCCTTATCTTTAATGGTGGTAACCGGTCTCGTTTGAACAATGTATAGATGTGCATCTTGTTTAGCCCATTCTATATCCTGTGGCGATTTGTATAGGTTTTCGATCGTTTTGCCGATCTTGGCGAGTGCAATTATATCTTGGTCAGATAGCTTCTGTTTTTCCTGCACTGAAATAGGGACTGGTATCTTGACGTTTGTATGGAGGGCATCCGGTTCCCTTTTGGAGTCTCTGACTAGCTGCCACTCTTGTTTTCTTATTTTCTTGTCTATGATCTTGATTGTTTCCTTGTCCAGCATGTAGAGGTCTGGGGTTACGTCGCCTGACACGATGGCCTCGCCGAGTCCGTAAATTGCTTCGATGATGATTTTTGTTTTGTCGCTGCTTACCGGCTCTACTGTGAAGAGCACACCTGAAGCTTCTGACTGTATCATCCTTTGCACTGGTACAGCGATTCCAACACGAAAGTGGGAAAACTTATTCTGCTCCCTATAAAATATGGCCCTCGGCTCAAAGAGTGATGCCCAGCAATTCTGTACAGCGGCTATAACTTCCGCTTCCCCTTCTATGTTAAGGAAGGTGCTCTGCTGGCCAGCGAAGGATGCTTCGGGCAAGTCTTCGGCTGTAGCCGATGAGCGCACTGCTACTAGCCCTTCACCTAGCTTGCGATAAGCCTTCTTGATCTCGGTGACTGTATCTTCCGGGATAGGCGCTTTGGAGATGATATCCTTGATGCCGCTGGCAGCGTCCTGAAGTTGCCTTGTGTTGTTCACATCTAACTTTGCGAGAAGACGGCGTACCTCAGGTATAACCCCGCTTGCTTCTAGAAACCTGAAATAGGCATCGGCGGTTACGACGAAGCCAGGTGGTACTGGTATCTGAGCGTGAACCATTTCACCAAGGTTAGCCCCCTTTCCGCCTACGAGCGCGATATCGTCTTTGGTTATCTCATCAAACCAGGCGATTGTTTTTATCTGTCGTTTCATTATTCTCCTTAATAATGGGAGTTGCCTGTGGGACTATTATACCATTCCCCAAAATGGTTTTTGAAGCAATTGGCGTTTGTGGTGAGCTATAATAGATTGGCTCAGTGTATGAGTCAAATACTGCGACTGTGGAATGTTCATGCGCGCCCGGTGGCTTTAGATATTAAAAAGGAATGTTATGATGTCTCCATCCCGGACGATGTAATTTTTGCCTTCCAGTCTTAACAAACCTTGCCTTTTAGCTTCTGCTATGCTGCCGTATCTGTTCAAGTCATAGAAGTTAATGACCTCGGCTCGAATGAAGCCCTTTTCGATATCAGTGTGTATTTTGCCTGCTGCTTGGAGTGCTGTTGTACCACTGGGAATTGTCCATGCCTTTAACTCTGAGGAGACAGTGGTGAAGAAGGATATCAGTCCGAGCAACTGGTATGAGAGTCGTACGATTCGGTCAAGAGCTGGTTCTGCCAAACCAAGCTCCCTACGGAACTCTTCGGCTTCGCCATCGTTGAGTTGCGAAAGTTCCATCTCTAGCTTGCCGCAAAGTACCGCTACTTCGAAGTCTGTGTAACGGCAGGTGGAACGCAATTCAGTTTCAATGGATGCAACTCGTGGTAGCTGTCCCTCACTGATGTTGATGACTACTAGCATTGGTTTGGCTGTAAGGAATTGGTAATTGGCCAAACCTCTGATTTCCTCAGGGGAAAGACCTTGTTGCCATATGGGGATTTCGCTATCCAACCCAGCCTTTATCTTCCGGAGTAGGGCCTGTTCTTTAATAAGGCTATCTCTTTCTCCTAGCTTAGCACTTTTAAGCGATGGCTCAAGACGTTCAGATCTCCTTTCGATTATTATCAGGTCTGATAGTGCTAACTCCAAGTCCATTATGGCAATGTCCCGCTTTGGGTCGATGCTACCTTCAACATGAGGGATATTCTCGTCCTCGAAGGCACGTATCACGTGTAATAGGGCATTAGCGTTGCTTAAGTAATTTAGGAATTGGCCGCTTACACTGCTACCCTTCTTGGTACTTCTGGCCGCGAGAGCTATATCAACATATCTTATCTCTGCAAACGTTGTTTTTCGTGGTTTAAATATCGTCTCCAGCGCTTGTAACCTTGGTTCCTTGACTTTCGCTGCTCCTACATTAGGCTCGAGTGCGCTTGGAGCGTAAGCTGCTATCTGTGATTTGCCCTTAGTTAAGGCGTTGAAGATTGTCGTTTTGCCACTTTTTGGGAGACCGATGATGCAGATTTCCAAAGTTAGCTCCTGCTGCTTAATATAAGTCAGGAGCGATGAAAATGCAAGGTAGCTTTGTTTGTTGCTATCTACGTTGATATGATATAATGTGACGACTTTTCGATATTAAGGTGAAGGATGATGCCGAGCTATGAGCTAGTATTTATTCTCAGTCCTGATGTGACTGATGAGGAAGTCCCTAACGCAATAAATAGGGTGAGCGATATCATCAAAAAAGTCGGTGGTAGTGTGAATGAGATTGCCCAGTGGGGCCGTAAGAAAATGGCTTACCCGATCAAAAAGTTTGCTGAGGGTAACTATATGTTGGCGAAGCTGGAGCTCAAGCCCGCATCAATTCGAGAATTAGAAACAAGTCTGCGATTGTCTGGAGAGGTTCTGAGGCACTTGCTGATTAGACTTGATGAGTAATATGGGAGGTTTGGCTGATGGCGAGTATGAATAAAGTGTTGCTCATTGGTAATGTCGGCGCTGACCCCGAGATGAGATTCACACCAAGCGGCATACCCGTCACGTCATTTTCTGTAGCTACTAACAGGTTGTTCACTTCTCCTGACGGTGAGCGGAAGCAGGAAACAACCTGGTTTAGGGTTGTAACTTTCAGGAAGCAAGCCGAGAGTTGTAGTCAGTTCTTGACCAAGGGGCAGCGGGTGTATGTCGAAGGCAGTTTGCGTACTCGTGTGTGGGAGGGCCAGGATGGGCAAAAGCGTACAAGTGTCGAGGTATTAGCGGACAGGGTGCTCTTTCTTGACAGGCAAGCTGTAGCTGCTTTGCCCAGTGAAGATCTCCCTAGTGAGGGCGCTGATGAGTCAGTGGCCCCCGAGGACCTGCCCTTTTAGTGGTACTGCGATGCAAAAAGGAGGCAAAAAACGATAATGGCTCAAGGCGAGGCATACCCCAAAGTCAGCAGAGAAAGGCCACGCCGTTTTACCTTCAAGCCCAAAGTGTGTTCTTTGTGTGCGGAAAAGAGTGATATAGATTATAAAGATGTGGTGAAGTTGCGGCGTTACGTTTCTGATAGGGGTAGAATTCAACCGCGGCGTCGTACCGGTGCTTGCGCTAAACACCAAAGGCAGCTGGCGCTTGCTATTAAACGAGCTCGTTTCTTAGCGTTGTTACCTTCTTCTCCTGAGCACGTTTATAATCTTGGCGAATTTTCTAAAGAAGCTTGATGTACCCATAATTGTTAAGGATTAAACATCGTGCCTAAACGGACATACCAGCCAAAAAAAATTAAGAGGAAACGAACGCATGGTTTTAGGGCCAGAGCGGCAACACGCGGTGGTCGAGGGGTGCTAAAATCACGGCGGCTCAAGGGCAGATGGCGGCTGACGCCAGTATAGTGATATGACGAGGCTGCGGGCTTTAAGGAAAAGAGCCCAGTTTGCAGCAGTGTATAAGTCGGGCAGTGGTTGGGGAAACAGGCTTGTTTCAGTAAAAACATTGCCTAATGGGCTTAACGTTAATAGGTATGGATTTTCCGTGAGTAAAAGCTTAGGTAAGGCAGTTGTACGTAATCGTGTTCGGCGACTATTGAGAGAGGTAATTCGCCAGAAGCCCTTGAAAAATGGATGGGACATAATATTGACTCCTCGAGCAAGCGTGGTTGCTGTCAATTACCAACAGCTCAATGAATCTGTAGGCAGGCTGCTGATGCAAGCCGGACTGCTAAACAATTTAGAATGAAGCTATTAGCGGTGAGGCTAATTAAGTTATATCAGGGTACAATATCGCAGGTTACACCTCCTGCATGTCGTTTCACGCCGACGTGCTCCCATTACGGACTCGAGGCGATTGAAAAGTATGGCTTGCTCAGAGGGGGGTGGCTAACGCTCAAACGGATAGGACGTTGCCATCCTTGGTCTTCTGGTGGCTATGATCCTGTGCCATAAGGCTGTTAGATTCAGATTACCGAAAGCTAGTTGAAATGAAAGTGAAATCTCTCAGAATACCACTCTTAATACTTCTGGTTAGTGTGCTTTGTCTGGTTTCCTTCGGCTGTGCCCAAACTGAGCGGCAAGGTTGGTCGGGATTTGCGGGATACGATGGCATCCTGTATTTTGGTTCCATGAATGGTGAGGTGTTTGCTATAAATCCAGCGGCACGTAGCCAAGAGCAGCCCTTTCCCGGCGAGGGTGAGTGGCGATTTGATAAGGTGAAGTCGGGAATGCCTACTGGCTCATTGTGTGGTCCGGTTGGCTGTATGCCTTCAGCAGCGGCGGTGGTTTTATACAGCACGCCCGCAGTTTCCGAAGCTCTTGTCTATGTGGCTACCTATGCTGGAGAGAGCGGCAAGGTAATGGCTATAAGCAGGTTAGAGCCAGGCTATGCCGAGGGCGCTCCCATGAGGTCAAAGGGGGAGTGGGTTTACCCCGGCGAAACCAAATACATAGGCTCTGTAGTTGGTGACCTGGTTCTAGACGGAGATACCCTATTTGTCGCCAGCTCCAATGGCAGGCTATACGCAATCGATGCTGCCTATGGGGAGAAGAAATGGGAATTCGATACAGGTGGGAAGATTTGGACTACCCCAGCGGTCGAAAATGGTGTTGTATATGTCAGTAACTACGCAAAGCAGCTTTATGCCATCAAAGACGGGAAGGAATTGTGGCATAAGGACTATCCTGCTGCTATCGCCTCATCTCTTGCAATTTCTGAAAACAGCATATTCTTCGGCACTTTTGACCAGAATTTGTATGCAGTGAGCAAAATCGACGGCTCAGAGACGTGGAAATTTAGGGGTGGGGACTGGTTCTGGGCAAAGCCCACGGTGAAGGACAATGTAGTGTATGCTGGTTGCCTTGACCAAAAAATTTATGCTCTGGATGCCAGTTCTGGTAAAGAGATGTGGCAGTTTACAGGGAATGGTCGTATAGTTGCTTCACCTATTTCATGGGGCGATTTCGTGGTGGCTATCTCTGAGGCGGGTGAAATTTATGTGTTGGAAAGTCAAACTGGGGCTTTGCAGCGAAAAACAAACATTGGCTATGCGGCGATGGCTCCCTTGTATTTAGCGGGCGACCTTGTCTTTGTCCATGGCAGGGATAGGACTATCTACTGCGTCGATGTACAAAAAGGCGAGATAGCATGGAAATTCCCTTATGTTGCTAAGTAAGGTCTATTATGGCTGATATTTGGAATACGGTTGTACTTGATCCGATACTTAATAGCCTGGTTGCACTGTG
>VGOO01000045.1 GCA_016875925.1 Chloroflexota bacterium | reverse complement strand
TTTGTCGTTCATGATAAGTTGCATGTCCCAATCATAAACGAGACGCCTGTCTGTTCAGGCTCATCCTGTATTAGAAATCGATACCTCCTCCAGGCTCATCTTGTATTGGAAGAGACTTGCTGTTGACAAAGTGGCTCTGTAGCTTTACAATCTGCAATGCAGGACAACAGATAAGGAACATCCATATTTCCACACCTTGTTTGATATATGCGATAAGGCTGCTTGAGCCTACAGGCCTTGCACGGGTGTTGCCATGCAATCGCCAGGCCGAAATGGATTGAGCATGTCTCTTTTTGTGCTTAAGTGCCTGAACAATGAAAGGGGGTACAACATAACAATAAGGAAAATAAAACACCGCATAGAACCGCGCTCATCTATCTAAACAACAGGAGGTAAACTGAATGGCAGGTATCGTATCATACGGAGCCTACATACCAAGGTATCGCATCAATCGAAACACAATTTTCAATGCGATGGGCTTTCTTATGAATTTCCCCACTCCAGGCGAAAAGGCCGTCGCCAACTGGGACGAGGATTCCATCAGCATGGCCACCGACGCGGGCATTGACTGTCTGCGAGGCATCGACCGCAACAAGATCGATGGCGTCTATTTTGCCACTACAACTCAACCATACATGGTCAGGCAGAACTCCGCCATAATAAGCAGTGCCCTGGACCTCAGACCAGATGCCAGAACCAACGATTTTGTCGCCAGCACCAAAGCTGGCACCAGTGCTCTCCTCTCAGCTATCGACGCTCTGAAGGGAGGCGCCGCTAACAATATGCTAGTCTGCGCCGCAGACTGCAGAACCGGCAAGCCCGGTGGCCCGCAAGAACACCAGTTCGGCGACGGCGCCGCAGCATTACTCGTGGGCAACGACAATGTCATCGCCACCTTTGAAGGCTCATATTCTGTCTCTTATGACTTCCCCGACCGATGGAAGGCCACCGGAGAGAAATTCGAACATGCCTGGGAAGACAGGTTCATCCGCGATGAGGGCTACAATAAGATAATCTTTGAGGCCATCGCCGGCCTGGCAAAGAAATGCAACGTGACCATCAAAGATATAGCCAAGATAGCTTACTGCTACCCCTACCCCAGAGAACACGCCTCCATAGCCAAGAAGCTGGGCGCCGAGCCAACCCAGGTCCAGGACAACTTGCTGGACAAGGTCGGCGAAACCGGGTCAGCCTATGCCTTGATGATGCTAGTGGCAGCCCTGGAAGATGCCAAGTCTGGCGATAAGATTATGGTCGTCAGCTTTGGCAACGGGAGCGATGCCATGCTCTTCACCGTGACCGACAATATCAAGAAAATAAAGGGCAAAATGGGTGTTAAGGGAAACCTGGCCAACAGGAAAGAACTGACCAGCTACGAAAAATACGCTGCCTTCCATAACGCCATACCTATCGATATTGGAATGCGCGGCGAGACCATACCCTACACCGCCCTATCGCTGTACTGGAGAGACAATAAGGAGATAGCAGCCCTCCACGGTTCCAAATGCAAGAAATGTGGCACCCCACAATACCCTGCAAACAGAATATGCGTCAACCCCAAGTGCAGGGCCATAGACGAGATGGAACCTTATCGCTTCTCGGATAAGAAGGCATCAGTCTTCAACTACACTGGCGACAACCTAGCGGCCAGTATCAGCCCACCGGCCATCTACGGCATGGTCGATTTCGAGGGCGGTGGAAGAGCCTGGCTCGATTTCACAGATTGTGATCTCGAGGAAGTCAAGGTTGGCTTGCCTGTAGAGCTGACATTCAGACGCAAGTATGTGGACGAAGGACGAGGCATCCACGGCTACTTCTGGAAAGTAGTACCGGTGCGCTCCTGAAGACAAGCAAAGACACTTAATGGAGGTAACCAAGAATGGCGAAAGGAATTAAAGACAAAATAGCAATTATCGGCATGGGATGTACCAAGTTTGGCGAACGTTGGAACGATGGCGGCGATGAACTCATGGTAGAGGCTTTCAAAGAGGCCATAGAGGATGCCGGCATAGACCCACAAAAAGATATCGAAGCCTGCTGGTACGGCCACTGCCAAAACGACGTGGGGCTTGGGGGCTCAGCCATTCCGGCTGCTCGGTCGCTGAGGCTACCTTATATCCCCGCTACTAGAGTAGAGAACATGTGTGCCACAGGTTCAGAGGCACTAAGAGGAGCCTGTTATGCTGTGGCAGCAGGTGCTTATGATATAGCCTTAGCTATAGGCGTTGAAAAACTTAAGGATACAGGCTATGGCGGTCTCCCAATGACAGGCGGTGCTCCTGGGTCACATCTCCGGATGCCTAATATCACAGCCCCAGGTTCCTTCGCACTGCTGGCCACCAGATACTTCAGCAAGTATGGCATAAGCCCACAGGACGGGAAAACGATGTTGGCGAAGGTCTCTGCCAAGAGTCACTACAATGGGTCACTGAATCCCAAGGCACACCTTCGCCGCGCCGTAACCGTAGAGCAAATACTCAATGCTCCAATTATAGCCTGGCCTCTTGGTCTGTTCGACTGCTGCGGCGTCAGCGACGGCTCAGCAGCAGCCATCGTCGTTCGCGCTGACATGGCTAAGAAATTCAGGCAAGACCCTGTATTCGTCAAAGCACTCCAGATAGCAGTGACTTCTGGCGAGGAGATGGAACACACTGAATGGGACGGTACTCTTATCCGCACCACCACGACGGCTGCTGCCAGGGCTTATGAAGAGGCGGGCATAAAGAACCCACGCGAAGAAATAAGCATGGCCGAGGTTCATGACTGCTTCTCCATAACTGAGGCCGTTACCATGGAAGACCTGCAATTCAGCCCCAGGGGCAAGGTCAAGGAAGATATCGATGCCGGCCGCTTCAACCTCGATGGCCCTCAGCCTGTTCAGCCCGATGGCGGCCTTAAGTCATTTGGCCACCCTATCGGCGCTTCCGGCCTCAGAATGATGTACGAGATGTACAAGCAGCTACAAGGAAAGGCTCAACAGCCCGAGCGCCAGTTGAAAAACCCGAAGTATGGCCTGACCCACAACCTCGGCGGCTTCCCCGCAATGAGTGTTTGCAGCACGTTCATAGTAGGACTCTAGTATGGAAACAAACATAGGAGGTAGACTATGGCGCTATTGAATGATGCACTGAGAAAACTGGTCGGCATGAGCACAGACCCCTATATCTACAAGATAGAAGAGGGTGCTATCCAGAGATATGCCGATGCCATCGGCGACCCCAATCCCCTCTTCAACGATATTGGCTATGCAAAAAAATTCAAAGCAGGCAGGCTGCTTTGCCCGCCAGGCTTTTTCGGCTGGCCCGTGAAAAAGGGCCCTGGTCCTCTGACTCTCGCCATCGAACTCATTAAAGCCGGCGCTCCCTTCCGTCTTCTCGATGGAGGCGTGGAATACGAGTTCTTCGAACCGGTAGGTGCCGGTGACGTGTTGACCATGCATAACAAAATCGTCGATATCACCGAAAAAGAATCAAAATCAGGTAGCATGCTCCTCACCACTATAGAGGCTACCTTCCTTAACCAGAACGGTGATGTAGTCGCCAAAGCCAGGTCAACATTCATCAACCGCTGATGACCACGGCCACCGACTATTGACTAGCAACAGGAGGAAATATGGCTAAGAAACAACTCTACTTTGAAGATGTCCAGGATGGTATGGAGATACCAACTTTGTCCAAAATTGCGACCAGTAAGATGTTAGTCCAATGGGCCGGAGCCTCTGGCGACTTCAATCCCCTACACTACGAGGACGATTTCGCCAAGGCCAACATGGTAAACGCACCCATTGTACACGGAGCCCTCAAGCGTGCTTGGCTGGGTCATCTTATGACTGACTGGATAGGCGAAGAAGGCGTGCTCAAGAAGCTCTCCTGCCAGTACCGCGGCATGGACTGGCCCAGGAAGATGAAGACCTTCGATGAGCCACAAGATGGTGAAACCTGGCATTGCAAGGGCAAGGTAATAAAGAAATACACCCAAGACGATGAGAACCTTGTTGACTGTCAGATCTGGGTAGAAAACGGCAAGGGCGAGACCACTACCCCGGGCGCTGCCACGGTAGCTCTACCATCAAAAAAGAAATAAATTAAGGAGCAATAAATGGGAAACAGACTAGCAGGGAAAGTAGCAATAATCACAGGGGCTGGTCGTGGTTTGGGCAGAGCCGAGGCATTAGCTCTGGCCGCCGAAGGGGCTAAAATAGTGGTTAATGACCTTGGCGGTGGCGCTGATGGCACCGGAGCTTCGCAGTCGCCAGCCGACGAAGTCGTCGCCGAAATTAAGAAGCTCGGCAGCGACGCTGTAGCCAACTATGATTCTGTCACCACGCCCGAGGGCGGTGAGAACATCATTAAGACCGCCATCGACAAGTTCGGCAGGCTGGATATCCTGGTCAACAACGCTGGAGTGCTCAGAGACCGCATCATCTTCAACATGTCAGAGGAAGAATGGGATACAGTGATGAAGGTTCATCTATATGGCACCTTTCACTGCACCAAGCCTGCCTGTATCATCTTCAGACAGCAAAGAAGCGGAAGGATTATTAACACGTCCTCAGCTGCGGGACTGGGCAACATGGGACAAGCCAACTACAGCGCGGCCAAAGAAGGCATTATTGGCTTCACCAGAACAGTCGCTAGGGACATGGGGAAATACGGTGTAACTTGCAATGCCATCAGACCCATTGCTGCCACGCGCCTCACCATGAGCCCAGAATTAAAGGCCGCCTGGGAAAAAAGTGGGATGCAAGAGGTGATAAAGAAAATGGAGGCAGCGGTCCCCGAGATGGTAGCACCACTGGTTGCATACCTCTGCACCGATGGTGCAGCCAATATAAATGGTTATGACTTCGCAGTGGGTGGTGGCCAAATAGGCCTGTATTCCCAGCCCACAGTCATTGCCCAGATCGAAAAGGCAGGCATCTGGACGCTGAATGAGCTCCTCGACACAATGCCCAAGAAAATAACCAAGGACTTGGTAAATCCGGCTCCACCCAAACCATAGCCACAACCCAAACTAGCCAAGCAAAAACACTTGACAGAGTGGATAGTTTCGGACTATCTGCTCTGTCAATGCTGATATCGGACGAATATCTGCATTTGCACAAAATAATTCTGAAAAGGGAGCAATAAACCTCTGCCTCTGAAGCAAAGAGAGTAAGCAGATGAAATACACAACAATCGATTTCAAGGTTAAAGACAGCATCGCCACAATAAGTTTCAATCGCCCAGACGCCAGCAATTCAATCAACCTAGAACTAGCCAAAGACTTCATGTATGCAACCATGCAATGCAGCGAAGACCCTACAGTACGGGTAGTTATTATCACTGGGGCAGGAAAGGTATTTTGCCCAGGGGGTGATGTCAAGAGCTTCGCAGCGCAGGGCAAGAACCTTCCTTACTACTTAAGAGACGTTACCACACATCTGCATGCCGCGGTTTCACGCCTGGCGCGTCTGGACGCGCCCGTAATTGCGGCAGTAAATGGAGTGGCGGCCGGCGCTGGCATGGGCCTGGTCTGTGCTAGTGATTTTGCGCTGGCAGCCGAATCAGCACGCTTTACTATGGCCTACACCAAGATAGGGCTGGTGCCAGATGGCGGCTCATCTTACTACCTGACCCGCGTAGTAGGCTTCAGGAAAGCTGTGGAACTCACATTGACTAACCGCCAACTCTCAGCCAAAGAGGCCCTAGAACTAGGCATAGTCAGCCAAGTAGTGCCAGACGAGGAACTGATGGACAAGGTAAAATCACTGGCCAGCCAATTAGCATCCGGTGCCACCAAAGCCTACGGCGCAGCAAAGCGCCTACTACACAATGCCTGGACTGAAACACTGGAAACACAAATGGAGCTCGAAAGCCAGACTATTGCCGCCATGGCACACACCTTAGACGCACAAAAGGCAATAGCCGCCTTCGTAGAGAAGAGAGCACCCAGACTAAAGGGACAATAAATCCAAAACGGCAGAAATGATAAACATCACGCAGCTCACTCATCCCAAAACAAAACAGCACAGCAAAATCCGGCGCAGCCACTTACACACAGGATAAGCTTAATGGCAGGCATCGTATCATACGGCGCTTACATACCTCGGTATCGAATCAGCCGTAAAACCATCTTTAATGCTGTGGGATTCATGGGTACCTTCCCCGGTCCTGGAGAGAAGGCAGTGGCCAATTGGAATGAAGACAGCATCACCATGGCTGTGGCAGCAGGCCTTGATTGCCTCACCGGACAAGACAGGAAAAAGATGACAGGCTTGAATTTTGCCACCACTACCCAACCCTACATGGTAAGGCAAAATTCCGCCATAGCATCAGCTGCTTTAGACCTCCCCGATGGCATAACAACAGCTGACTTCGTCGGCTGCACTAAATCCGGAACCACTGCGTTAATCTCCGCCTTCAACGCTATTACCAGAGACAAGGAGGGTAACATCATCGTTTGTGCTGCCGAGTGCAGGGCTGGCAAACCGGGGGGAGCACAAGAGCATCTCTACGGTGACGCCGCTGCATCCTTCCTTTTAGGAAACGACGACGTCATCGCCACCTTCGAAGGTTCATATTCCGTCTCTTACGACTTTCCAGGCCGCTGGAGGTCAGTTGGGGAAAAATTTGAGCATGCATGGGAAGACAGGTTCATTCGCGATGAGGGCTACACCAAAATCATACCAGAGGCTATCACCGGCCTGATAAAGAAATACAACCTGAATATCAAGGACTTCTCAAAGATAATCTACCCCTGTCTCTATCCTAGGGAACACACAAACATCGCCAAACAACTGGGAGCCGATACCGTTCAGATTCAACCATCAATACTGGATACCATAGGCGACCCTGGTTCAGCATCGCCGCTGATGATGCTTGTTGCAGCGCTAGAAGATGCCAAAGCCGGCGACAGGATACTCGTAGCTAGCTTTGGGAGCGGCAGCGACGCCCTGTTCTTCACCGTTACCGACAAGATAGACAAAGCCAAGAACCGCAACGGATTTAAGAAAAGCGTAGCTGCTAAGAAAGAGCTGACCAGCTACGAGAAGTATCTCGCCTTTCACAACATACTGCCTGTCGAGGTCGGTATCCGTGGCGAAGAGATACCATTCACTCAACTATCGACATTATGGAGAGACCGCAAGTTGATATTGTCCCTCCACGGCTCCAAGTGTAAGAGGTGTGGCACTCCACAATATCCGCCTCAGCGGGTATGCGTCAACCCGGATTGCAGCGCAATTGATGAGATGGAAGACTATATTTTCTATGACAAGAAGGCTACGGTTTTTACCTATACCGGTGATAATCTCGCCCCTAGCATTGACCCACCTGCAATCTACGGCATCATCGACTTCGAAGGCGGAGGTAGATTCTGGTTCGACTTTACTGACTGCGACCTCGACCAGCTCAAAGTGGGCATTCCAGTTCAGATGACTTTCCGACGAAAAGCGCTCGACGAAGCACGCGGTCAGCACGTTTACTTCTGGTATGCGATGCCAACAAATACCAAAGAGACACACGATGATCACCTAATGGAATGAAATCAGCGATGGCAGATGGAATTAAAGATAAAGTAGCAATCGTAGGGATGGGCTGTACCAAATTCGGGGAGAGATGGGAGTGCAGTGCTGAGGACCTTATGACTGAATCTTTCAAAGAGACACTTGCGGATGCGGGTATTGAAAAGAATGATATTCAGGCAGCATGGCTCGGCACGCATTTTGAGGACATCAATGTAGGAAAAGGAGCGACGCCGCTTTCATCTACCCTGAAACTTCCCTTCATCCCCTGCACCAGAGTAGATAATTTCTGTGCCACTGGAACCGAGGCGCTTAGGGCTGCCTGTTATGCTGTTGCTGCTGGCGCTTGCGACATTGCTCTGGCCCTCGGCGTAGAGAAGCTCAAGGATACCGGCTACGGCGGCCTACCAGCCGGAGGCCTGAATCCTTCAAGATTACGATTCATAAATTGCTCTTTTACTACTCCTGGCACCTTTGCTATGGTAGCAACTAGATATTTCGCCACCTATGGCCTCACACCCGAAGAAGGGAAAATGATGCTGGCCAAGATATCAGCCAAGAGCCACCACAATGGAGCATTAAATCCAAAGGCGCATTTGCGCCGCCCCGTGACAATAGAGCAGATAATCAATGCGCCTATAGTAGCTTGGCCATTGGGCCTGTTCGACTGCTGCGGCGTCAGCGACGGCTCAGCAGCAGCTATCGTCGTCCGCGCTGACATGGCAAAGAAGTTCAGACAGGACCCCGTATTCGTCAAAGCCCTCCAGATAGCAACCAGCCCTGGCGAGGAGTTAATACACAACACATGGGACGGAACTCATATCGAAAGCGGCTATCGCGCTGGAATTAAAGCCTATGCTGAGGCAAGCATCAAAAATCCACGCGAAGAAATCAGCATGGCCGAGGTCCATGACTGCTTCTCCATAAACGAAGCCATAACTATGGAGGACCTCCAATTCAGCCCTAGAGGCAAAGTCAAGGAAGACATCGATGCTGGCCGCTTCAACCTCGACGGCCCCCAACCCATTCAGCCGGATGGCGGCCTCAAGTCCTTTGGCCATCCCATAGGCGCTTCTGGCCTCAGAATGATGTACGAAATGTACAAACAACTCCAAGGTAAAGCCGGCGAAAGACAGATCCCTAATCCCAAATATGGACTAACCCATAACATGGGCGGTGTACCAGCACAGAGCGTTGTCAGCATAGCTATCGTGGGGCGTGAACTGGGATAATGTGATAAAAGGCAAACACAATACTAAGGAGGAAGAATGAGTAAGAGACTAGCAGGTAAAGTAGCAGTAGTAACAGGTTCTGGTAGGGGCATCGGCAGAGCTGAGGCATTGGCGTTGGCTGCCGAAGGAGCTAAAGTGATAGTCAATGACCTTGGTAGCGCTTCGGATGGCAGTGGCACATCTCATTCCCCAGCCGATGAAGTAGTGGCAGAAATCAAGAAGTTAGGCAGCGATGCCGTAGCCAACTACGATTCTGTGGCTACACCAGAAGGCGGTGAGAATATCATCAAGACCGCCATCGACAAGTTCGGCAGGTTGGATATTCTGGTCAACAACGCCGGAATCTTGAGAGACCGCATGGTGTTCAATATGTCCGAAGAAGAATGGGACCTGGTCATGAAGGTACATCTCTACGGTACCTTCCATTGCACCAAGCCAGCCTGCGTCATCTTCAGGCAGCAGAGGAGCGGGCGTATTATCAATACCTCATCTATTGCTGGCCTGGGCAACATGGGACAAGCAAACTACAGTGCCGCCAAGGAAGGTATCGTAGGCTTTACCCGCACGGTAGCCAGGGACATGGGTAAATACGGCGTCACCTGCAACGCCATACGCCCTAACGCCGGCACACGTATGACCTTATCCCCAGAGCTAAAGGCCGCTTGGGAAAAGCAGAAGGCCACGGGTGCAGCCAGTGGTATAGACGGTAGCATCGTAGAAATGCTGGAGAAAGCCACCCCTGACATGATAGCCCCCCTCGTGGTATATCTAGCTACCGATGAGGCAGCCAATGTCAATGGATGCAACTTCTTCGTCGGCGGTGGCGTAATCGGTATTTATAGCGAGCCACAGGTAACTGCGCAAATTGAAAAACCAGGAGTCTGGACTCTAGATGAACTGCTAGATGTGATGCCCAAGAAAATCATTAAAGACCTGGTCAACCCAGCACCACCAAAACCATAAATTTGCTCTGGAAGCATCAAACCGACACAAAGTAA
This sequence comes from Chloroflexota bacterium, assembly GCA_016875925.1. Taxonomy (GTDB): domain Bacteria; phylum Chloroflexota; class Dehalococcoidia; order GIF9; family UBA5629; genus VGOF01. Next base: position 2,693 of record VGOO01000045.1, on the reverse strand, counting down.
GGTGGGCGACAATAAAACCGCTCACCTTAGGATATTGGCAATAAGCGCTAGTACCAAAATACAAGAACTTGGGAGGTAATGAATGGATTTCAAACTCGGTGAAAAAGAGAAGGTCCTGATAGATGAGATTGCCAAGTTTGCCAAGCAAGAGTTGCCACCTGACTGGAAGGGAACTCAACTAATCGACCAGGAATGCACTGATTTCGATTTCGAGGTCTCCATGTCCAAGAAACTAGCCCAGAAAGGCTGGTTGGTAATGAGCTGGCCAAAAGAATACGGCGGCCAGGGCGCATCGCATTTGGAACAGACAGTCTACGAGATGGAAGTCTCCTACTGGGGCATCCCCGGAGCTTGGATGGGCATCAGCGGCATACAATGGGTCGGCCCCGTCCTTATAATGCTTGGCACAGACCAGCAAAAGAAAAAATACTTGCCGATGATAGCTTCAGGCGATAAAGACGGCTACTGGTGCACAGGCTACAGCGAGCCCAATGCTGGCTCCGACCTGGCCAGCATGCAGACCAGGGCTTTAAGACAAGGGGACCATTATGTCATCAACGGCCAGAAGGTCTGGACCAGCTTTGCCCACAACGCCAGATGGTGCTGGTTAATGGCCAGGACCGACCCCAATGCCCCTAAGAAGCACCGTGGCCTCAGTCTACTCATCGTTGACATGAAAAGCCCGGGCATAACCATACGCCCCCTCCCCAACTATTACGGCCGTCATCACTTTAACGAGGTCTTCTTCGACAACGCCAAGGTGCCTGTCGAAAATCTGGTTGGTGAGGAGAATCGAGGCTGGTATCATCTGATGCAAGCTCTGGCCTTCGAAAGGCGTAGCGTAGGCCCAATCATAGCCGGCGGCTTCAGGAGGATGGTGGAAGACTTGGCTCAATACTGCAAAGAAACCACCTACGAAGGCAAACCTCTGTGCCAACATCCCATTGTCCGCCAGAAACTGGCTGAAATGGCCATTGATGTGGAAACGATAAAGATGTTCGCCTTTCAGTTCACTTGGAGGTTAACTCAAGGAGCTATACCCGTCTACGAAGCTTCAAGAAACAAGCTTACCGGTGACGAGATAATGAGACGCTTCGCTACGTCCGCCGCTGAAATTCTGGGTGCTTATTCACAGGCTGACCCCAACTCTAAATTTGCTAGAGTAAGGGGCAGAATCCAGGGCGCCTACCTGGGTTTCCCAGGCAACATGATCGCTGCCGGTACTGCCGAGGTCGAAAAAAGCATCATGGCTCAGTTCAGGCTAGGCCTACCCAAATCATACTAGAAGTTCGCAGGAGGTTAGAATGGATTTCGGTTTCTCAGAACAGCAGGAAATGCTCCGCACCATGGCCCGTGACTTTCTCGCCAAGGAATGCCCCAAGGCTAAGGTTAGAGAGCTAGACAAGGATGAACTGGGATACAGCCCCAAAATGTGGAGTAACATGGCCGAACTAGGCTGGCAAGGTCTCGTTTTCCCCGAGGAATACAGCGGCACAGAAGCTAGCTTCGTTGACCTGTTGGTTCTTATGGAAGAAATGGGGAGGAACATCACACCGGGACCTTTCTTTTCTACCGTTGCCCTCTGCGCACTACCCCTCCTTAAGTTTGGCACCAAGAAACAGAAGGCAGAATATCTGCCTGATATAGCCAATGGCAAGGCTATTTGGACATTCGCTTTCACCGAGCAATCGGCTAGCTACAAACCATCCGAACTGACACTGAGCGCCACTATCGAAGGCGACGACTACATCCTCAATGGAGAAAAACTTTTCGTTGCAGATGCACACATCGCCAATTATTTGCTCGTCGTAGCCCGTACCGCTAAGTCCAAGAACCCAGAAGATGGGGTAACCTTTTTCGTTGTGGACTCCAAAGCCCCTGGCCTTAAGATAGAGAGAATCCCTACCATGGCTGGCGATAGACAGTTTCAGGTTGTCTTCAACAAGGTCAAGGTGCCTAAAATAAATATCCTGGGAACCCTCAACAAGGGATGGGAAATTGTAAATTTCACCCTGCAAAGGGCAGCAGCACTGAAATGCGCCGAGATCTCGGGCGCTTGCCAGGCAGTACTCGATATGACCAGCGCCTACGCCAAGGAGCGCATCCAGTTCGACCGGCCTATCGGCACCTTCCAGGCAGTACAGCATAAGCTGGCTGACATGCTCATAGACGTGGAAGCTATTCAGTACCTGCTATATCAGGCCGCTTGCAGCATCGCCGACGGTGAACCTTCGCAGCTACAGATTTCTATAGCCAAAGCCAAAGCCAGCGAAGCCTACCAGAATATCTGCATCGATGGCATCACTGCTCACGGCGCAATCGGCTTCACCTATGACCACGATATAGGCCTCTACTACCGGCGTGTCAGGGCAGCCGAGTTCGCTGCAGGCAATGTTGATATGCACAAAGAGATCATAGCCGTGGAGATGGGGCTATAGGATAGGCCGGCCATTACGCCAACTGTAGAATAGGCTTGGTCTAACTTCATGCCCTGAATGGCCTTTCCGGCCACCAGGGATAGAAATCGGGCATGTCCTTGCTGGGCTTCATCGGGAAGTTGGGCTTTCGCTTCTCCAGGAACGACATCACCCCCTCGATAACGTCCGGATTCTTGGTCATCCAGGAAAGCGTCTTGGACTCCATCTTGTGCGCCTCCATGGGATGGTCAGTGCCCACCATCTTCCACAGAAGCT
>VGOO01000044.1 GCA_016875925.1 Chloroflexota bacterium | reverse complement strand
CTGTAGAGTCATATTGGCAAGCCAATATGGACCTTATCGTTGACTTACCTGATTTGAATCTCTATAACCCAGACCTCGAGGTGCGCACAGTATATTACAATGCACCGCCAACTAAGTTGGGGCCACGCGCCCAGGTTACCAGAAGCCTGGTTGCCAATGGCGCTATTGTGAATGGACGTGTGGAGGATTCAGTTATCTTTCCCAGGGTATTCATAGAGGAAAGCGCTTTTGTCAAAGACTCGATTATCTTCGAAGATACTACTGTCAATCAAGGTGTGGTTATCGACCGTTCCATAATCGACAAGCGTGTTTGGGTTGGTCCTGGAGCCTGTATTGGCTATAGTGATGATTTTACCCCTAATAAGGAAGAGCCGACACATCTTAATACTGGCATAACGCTTGTTGGCAAAGGTGTTAAAATACCAGGAGAAGTGAAAATAGGTCGTAATTGTAAAATCGAATGCTGGGTGGAAAGCGCGGATTTCGATTCAGAAGTCATTGCCAGTGGTGATACCGTGGTCAAGAAAACTCCGCGTGCTTATTCGATCTGATGGAATTATGAAAATTGGCGCTTTTACCTTCGTTCTGCATAGCCATTTGCCCTATTGTCGCAGCGCCGGGCGCTGGCCCCATGGGGAAGAGTGGCTGCATGAAGCGGCCTCTGAGACGTACATCCCTCTGCTTAATGCTCTTTATGATCTTAGACAAATAGGTTGTGCTAGCAAGCTTACTTTAGGCCTTACACCCGTATTGGTGGAACAATTGGCTGACCCTCTAGTCATAAGGCATCTGACAGAGTTCATTGAGGATAAAATAGTCCGGGCTGAAGTTGATGCAAAGCGTTTCGAGAAAGCCGGTGAAGGCCATCTCCTATATCTGGCACGCTTTTATCTTGATAGATACAGGTGGTTGCTGACTAGCTTCAATGAGAGGTTTTTACGAAACATTGTCGTTGCATTCAAACAGCTACAGGATGAAGGACATATTGAGGTGGTTACCAGCGCGGCAACACATGCTTATTTGCCGTTGCTAGAACGAGATTCCTCTATTTATGGGCAATTGCAGATAGGCAAAGCAAGCTACAAACACCATTTTGGCATGGAACCTACATCGGTTTGGCTTCCAGAATGCGGCTACCGTCCCGCCTATTATGCCAGTGGCCATGGCAGCTATATAAAGCTTGGCCTAGAATCTTTTCTAGCGCAGCTTGGTATGAACTGTTTCTTTGCGGAGACTCATACTGTGGAGGGTGGAGAGCCGGTTGGCAAGGCTAGAGAAGAGGTTATCGGCCCGTATGGCAACATACCGAGACGCTATGTAGTGCCTCTTGGCGAGCATACTCAACCAACCCAAGGAACTACCTACTTGCCGTACTGGGTGCAGACTCCACAGGTCGCCGTTATTGGCAGGAATAACCGAACAAGCATGCAGGTGTGGTCTGCGGATTGGGGTTATCCTGGCGACTATAACTATCGGGAATTTCACAAGAAGGACGGCTCATCAGGGCTTCAATATTGGAAGGTGACCGGAGCCAATCTCGACTTGGCATATAAGGAATATTATGATCCTTATTGGGCAGCGCAACGGGTAGCTGAACATAGTGCGCATTATGCGCGTTTGGTTGAGAACCTGCTGACTGAGTTTTATCAAGAGACCGGTAAGTTTGGCATAATCGCTGCTGCCTATGACACTGAACTTTTTGGGCACTGGTGGTTTGAGGGTGTTGATTGGATTAGACAGGTTCTACAGCATTTGAGCCAGAGCGAGCTGGTAGAACTGACCACTGTGCGGGAGTTCATCGAAGCACATCCCCCGCAGGATGTGCTGGCCTTGCCTGAAGGTTCTTGGGGCATGGGTGGTGGCCACTTCACCTGGAATAATGCGGATACTGATTGGATGTGGCCAATTGTTCATGAGGCGGAGCTTAAGATGGAGAGGTTGGTGGCCAAATATCCTGAAGCTAGTGGAGCGACGATGGAGCTGCTTGACCAATCGGCTAGAGAGCTGGTCTTGTTGCAATCGAGTGATTGGCCTTTTTTGATAACCACTGGACAGGCTTCTGCTTATGCTAGGAATCGTTTCGTAGAACATGTTGACCGCTTTCAGCAATTGGCTGATATTGTCGAGTCTGGAGAAGTTGATGGGGCAGCCAGGGCACTTTGTCACCAGTTGTGGGAGAGAGACAAAATCTTCCCGGAGATCGACTATCGTGCCTTTGCCAACAGGGATGGCCAGTTTAGCGGATGAGGGTCCTGTTCATCGCTGCCGAACTAGCTCCACTGGCTAAGGTGGGGGGGTTGGGCGATGTTGCTGGTTCGTTGCCCAAAGCTCTTAGGCATCTGGGGCATGATGTTCGCGTGATGATGCCTGGGTACGGCCTGATTGACCTTTCTGGGTATTCACCTTTGCCTGTGCTCGATAACCTTAGCGTTAAGCTAGCGAAAGCTGAAAAACCAGTCTTCTTGAAATCCATTGAACTTGATAGTGGGGTCGTGGTCTACCTTGTTAGTACCGAGATGTTTTGCAAGTCCTACGAGGTCTATGGCGAAGATGACTTGACACGTTTCCTTTTCTTCTGCCGTGCGGTTGTCGAAATTTTGAAAAATCTGGACTGGCAGCCTGACATTGTCCATTGCCATGACTGGCATACAGCGTTGATACCTTTGTGGCTTAGAAAAGGCAAGTGTGAATGTGCTACAGTGTTCACCATTCATAATCTGGCGTACCAAGGAACATTTGACCGCCGGTTCTTATCCAGGTTTGGGCTTAAGGAGGATTGGCAATCTTGGCCAGCTAGTGCTGAGAAGCCTCCGCTCAATTTCATGAGCCAGGGGATACTCTGGTCTGATATTTTGACCACCGTTAGCGAGACATATGCCGGGGAGATTTTGACTCCTGAATATGGCATGGGACTGGATGCCCTTCTGCGTTTCCGGCAAAAAGAGCTTTTCGGGATAATCAATGGCTTGGATTACGATAAGTATAATCCTGCCTCCGATTCATTTCTGGCAGCAAACTATGATTCTTCAACGCTGACTAAAAAGGCTCTCAATAAGCTTGCTCTTCAGCGAAAGGTGGGCCTGCAGGAAAACGAAAAAGTCCCCTTGATTGGCATGGTATCTCGCTTGGATGAACAGAAGGGATTTGATATCCTTCTGGATACCTTCGATTCCATGCTTCAGAGGACCTCTGCCCAGTTAGTTATTCTGGGTAGAGGTAAGGAATATTATCAGGCGAAGCTCGTGTATGTGGCCGAGAGGTATCCTCAACGCGTAGCGATACTTCTGACCTTTGATGAGGCGCTTGCCCAACTTGTTTATGGCGGCTGTGATATTTTTCTGATGCCCTCGCGATTTGAGCCTTGTGGCTTGGGACAGCTTATGGCGTATCGCTACGGGACTGTGCCTATTGTTCGGCATACTGGGGGCCTAGCTGATACTGTCCAGGACCTGGCTGATGATCTCAAGAGGGGCACGGGTTTTGTTTTTACCGAATACAGTCCTGAGTCTTTATTGGCCGCTGTCGTGCGAGCGACCAGGGCCTTTGAATCTGGGGAGGCATGGAGCAGGGTGGTGCAACGCATAATGGCATTGGACTTCTCCTGGCGATATTCTGCTGAGAAGTATGTTTCTGTCTATACTAAAGCTATAGATGCGAGAGGAAATGAAGCAAGTTAGCCAGAGGCCAGTTCTAGCTGTGGACCTGGGTGGCACCAAGATTGTGGCTGCAGTAGTGACTCCGACAGGTAAGATACTGCCCCGTTCCTCTTGTTTGACCTTAGCTGACAAGGGACCCGCTGCTGTTATTGACAGGCTGATATCGGTTGCCGGCAGTGCTGTGGATCGAGCCAAACTGAAGACTGCTGACCTGGATGGTGTGGCCATAGCTGCCGCGGGGATACTCGATACGGCCAGGGGTGTTGTCACCACCTCCCCTAATTTGCCAGGATGGCGCAATGTGCACCTACGGGATATCGTGGCTGAGCGACTGAATGTGGCAACCTGCTTGGTAAATGATGCCAGCGTTGCAGCCTTGGGCGAGCATCGTTTTGGTGTTGGCAAGGGGCTTGCCAATCTGATTTATCTGACAGTCAGTACCGGCATTGGCGGTGGAATTATAGTGGATGGCAAGCTCTATGAGGGCACCGATGGTTGTGCTGGAGAACTGGGGCATATGGTCATTGATGCCCAAGGGCCAAAGTGCAACTGTGGTAATTATGGTTGCTTGGAGGTGCTGGCCTCGGGCACCGCTATGGCTAAAGAGGCGGTGTCACGTATCAGAAATGGCGGAGCAAGTCTGATGGTTCAGCTTGTTGGTGGAGTTCTGGATGATATTACTGCTGAGACAGTGGCAACAGCAGCTAGAGAGGGTGACTTGCTGGCTTGCCAGGTGGTGAATCAGTGTGCCGCCTACTTAGGTGTTGGCCTGGCGAACCTGGTCAATATTTTCAATCCGCAGCTGATTATTATCGGTGGTGGGGTCTCCCGTATGGGAGGGATGCTGCTCAGGCCAGCCCGCAAGGTTGTCAAGGAAAAGGCCTTCAGATTGCCAGCGCGAACAGTGCAGATTGTCAAGTCACGTCTTGGCTATGATGCTGGTATACTTGGTGCTGCTGCCTATGTGCATGAACAGAAGCTGAAGGAGACAACAAGATGATTTACTGGGCGCCTCTATTTCATTTTTATCAGCCTCCTACTCAGACAGCCAGCATGTTGATGCGCATAAGTAATGAGGCATATCGTCCGCTGCTAGACGTTTTCGCTGATTTTCCGCATGCGCGGGTTACCGTAAATATAAATGGCGTCCTCACCGAGATGTTGGGTCAGTGTGGCTATTCTGATGTATTAGATAAGCTACGTAAGCTTGCCGAAGATGGACAGATCGAATTCACAGGCTCGGGTAAATACCATCCGATACTGCCTTTGATACCGAAAGATGAGCGGGAAAGGCAAATTAAACTCAATTATCAGACCAATCGCAGTTTTTTTGGCGAAGCCTATTCGCCTCGCGGCTTTTTTCCTCCTGAACTGTGCTATTCCAGGGAAGTTGTAGGCTCTGTTGTTGAATCCCGTCATGACTGGCTCATTGTTAGTGGTATTGCTTGTCCTGTAGCTTGGCCTATGGATGTGATCCACGAAATCAGCTATGCCGATGACAAACTGGCAGTCCTGTTCCGAGATGATATATTGAGTAATAAGATCAGCTTTAAGGATATTGACGGCAGAGGCTTTATTGACCATCTAAAGCGTCTCTATAATGGAGAAGGCGATGTGTATGTTGTGACTGCTATGGATGCTGAGACGTTCGGACATCATATCCAACACTGGGATAAATTGTTTTTGTCGCAAGTTTTCGAAACTCTCGAGCCGATGCAGAACGGCGATAAGACCCTACATCAGCAGAAGCCACTTGCCGAGCAACATCGTCGACTTTTTGAGTTCGAGAAAGACAAAGAAGATAGGCAGATAAGGATAGTTCCCATCACTGAGTTGCTTGCCATTTTCCCCAGAGGTAACAGAATTGAACCCAGGCCATCTTCGTGGAGCACGTCGGCCGACGACATAAGGATGCAGAATTATTACCCTTTATGGAAAAGCAAGGACAACCCTGTCCACCAGATGCAGTGGGAACACCTTTCTATCACCATCGATGTAGCTCATAAGGCTGTGGAGTTGGCTGACAACGATACTAGCCGTGAGTTTGCTACCATTGCTCGTACAACTTTGGATCCGGCTCTTCATAGTTGCCAGTTCTGGTGGGCGAGTAAAAAACCGATGTGGGATATAAATATGGTATACCGTGGTCTGAACCTGCAACGAGAGGTTCTGTTGAATGCCTACAAAGCAATATCTACCAGCGGCGCTAGACCGGAGATAAAGAAGGAATACTATTACAAGGTGATAGCTGCACGGCACATATTCGACCAGATCACAGACAGTCTCTATAACGATTAGTAACCTCGAACAGGCGCTGAATTAAAGTAGAAATAGTAGGCCAGGTTTTCATATTATGATGAGGAGGATATACAAATGAAGACAAGAGATTTATTTGGTAAGGAAGTTATAGATGCCGATGCCAAAGTAATAGGCAGGGTGGAGGATTGTGATTTGGATATTAGCAGTGCATCTCTGTTGGGCATCGTTGTTAAGTCCGGATTTAAGAGACGATTGCTGGTTTTGCCGCAAGATGTAGCGAAGATTGGGGATAAGATTGTCCTGAAGATTACAGCGGATAAGATTCGTAAAGCATAAGTAAGCATCAAGGAAGTAGCTCTTTGAAACAGATTTACTTGGGCTTGGCTATTCACAATCATCAGCCGCTGGGAAATTTCCCTTGGGTATTTGAAGAAGCCTATTATCAAGCTTATTTGCCTATGGTCGAGGCTCTGGAAAGGCATCCAGGCATCCGTATTTCCATGCACTACAGTGGCTGCCTTGTCGATTGGCTGGAGCAGGCCCATCCTGATTTCTTTCGTAAACTAGCGATGTTAGTAGGGCGGGGACAGGTGGAGGTCATGAGCGGTGCGTACTATGAGCCGATTCTGCCATCGATTCCTGATGCTGATAAGCTGGGGCAGATTGCCAAGATGAACGATTTTATTATCCAGAGATTTGCCCTGAAGCCTGCCGGTGTGTGGTTGGCTGAACGTGTTTGGGAGCCTCATCTGGCAAAGTCGCTAGCCGAGGCTGGTATAGAGTGGACCCTGGTGGATGATATTGCTTTCAGAGCCGTGGGGCTAGATGATGACGATCTTTTTGGCTATTACATTACTGAGGAAGAGGGCCTCCCCACAAAAGTGTTCCCTATTAGTAAGCGGCTTCGCTATTCCATACCCTGGCACGATGTGGAAAGGGTGATTGGATATTTGCGCGAGCAGGCTTCGGAAAATGTGCGGATGGCCATATTGGGTGATGATGGCGAGAAGTTCGGCGTTTGGCCCAAGACTTATGAGCACTGCTGGGTGAAACGATGGGTTGACCGATTTTTCGTTGAGTTGGAGGATAACCAAGACTGGTTGCGTGTTGTGCCACTAGGTGAGTTTGCATGTCAGTTTCGGCCATACGGTAGGATTTATCTGCCTTGCGCTAGCTATGATGAGATGCTGGAATGGTCGCTGCCAGCAAGCAAGTCCTGGGAGTTTACTGACTTGAAACATCGACTGGAGGCCGAAAGTCGAACGGATATTACTCGTTACCTGTACAGTGGCCTGTGGCGCAATTTCTTGGTCAAGTACCCTGAGATAAACCGTATGCATAAGAAGATGCTCCGCGTGCATCATAAAGTGTACCAGGCACGTGCTTTGCGGGAGACGAATTGCGGGCTTGAAGAGCTTTGGAAGGCGCAGTGCAATTGCCCTTATTGGCATGGCGTCTTCGGTGGCATTTATCTGGCGGATATCAGGGCAAGTACCTATAGCCATTTAATAGAGGCAGAGGCTAAGGCTGACAAGGCGATTCATCAGAAGCGCTCATGGTTAGAATGGCAGAAGGTAGATTTTGATAATGACGGGTTTGAAGAATTAATTATCGACAGTACTGCCTCTTCGCTATATATCAGTCCTAGTGAAGGTGGCTCTATCTTTGAGTGGGATGTTCATCCTCATAGCTATAATCTGATGAGCACGCTGGCCAGGCGACCCGAAGCCTACCATCGAGTGCTGACTGAGCCGGCTTTGGAGAATAAAGCGGAAGGAGGGCATGTTGTCCCCAGCATACATGATTCAATAACTGTGAAGGATGAATCCGTCTCCCGTTTTTTGAGCTATGATAGGTATTTGAAGTCCAGCCTCATCGACCATTTCTTTGACTTTGGTATAAAGCTGGAAGATTTTGCTGCTAATTATTATGAAGAACTGGGTGACTTTGTTGGCCAGCCCTATGAGATTTCGGTGAAGAAGAAAGGCGATGGTGCTGTACTTCTGCTGACAAGAAATGCCACTGTTGAGCAAAATGCCGAAGCTGTGCCTTTTGAAGTGAAAAAGGCAATTCATCTGAGCGCGCGTCAAGAGAAATTGCAAGTAAGCTATCAGTTGAGGAACCTCAGTAGTTCCCCAATTCAGGCTGTGTTCGGCAGCGAATGGAATTTCAACCTATTGGGTGGTGGCCATAATGAGCAAGCTTACTATCAGGTGCCGGGGCTTGTTCTGGATGATTCTCATTTGGATTCGAGAGGCGAACTTCTGGACGTGGACAAAGTTGTCTTGAGCAATCGGCATCTAGGGATTAAATTAGAGTTGACAACATCATCAAGAATTAAATTGTGGCGTTTTCCTGTGGAGAGCATTTCCAATTCCGAGGGCGGCATAGAGCGAATATACCAGGCAAGTTGTCTGATACTGTTGCTGCCGATTGACTTGCCTGCTGGCGGGGTTGCAAAGCTAGACTTTATTTGGGCGGTTGGGAGTCTGCCGACGACTAGATAGTTCGACTATGGGTGTCGGCTTCTGACTTCGTTTATAAGGTTCAGTGCTCCCATTTCTATCATCTTCTGGGCCAGTCTAATCCCCAGTCTTTCGGATTCCCGGGCATTGCCTTGCAGTGAGCAACGTAGAATCTTGGTGCTATGGGTACTAGCTACCATCCCATCCAGCTTTAAGATATTATTTGAAATGCTGCCCAGGGCAGTTATGGGCGCACGACAGCCTCCTCCCAGAGTTTTTAAGAAAGCCCTTTCAGCAGTTACGCAATGCCAGGTAGGATGATGATTCAGGAGTGATACCAGGGAGCGGATGTCTTCGTCATCGGTGCGTATTTCTATTCCCAGGGCTCCTTGGCCTACCTCTGGTGTAAAGTGCTCAGCGGGCAGGTACTCGGTTATCTTTTTCTCTAAGCCCAACCGAATAAGAGCAGCGGCAGCCACGATTATGCCATCGTAACGATTTTCCGAAAGCTTTCGCAGACGCGTTTCAATGTTACCACGAAGGTCTTGTACTTTGAGGTCTGGACGGTAAGCTAATACTTGTATGGCACGTCTGTGGCTGCCGGTACCTACTATAGAGCCTGGGGGAAGCTCAGCCAGTTTTCCTTTGCTGGATATGAAGGTGTCCCTGGACTCCAGCCTTTCTGTCGCTGCGCCTAGCGCAAGTCCTTGTGGAATTTCAATTGGCAGGTCTTTAAGGCTATGGACGGCCATGTCGATTTTGCCATCTGCTAAAGCCCCTTCTAGCTCTTTGACGAACACTCCTTCGCCTGCTAATCTGTCTAAGGGGGTGTTGCTTTCCTTGTCTCCTGTGGTCGCTATCTTCATCAGGCTGAACCTCCTATCGGGCGCAATTAGCCTGAGCTTCTTCAGCACTGATTCAGCCTGTATGATGGCAAGTTTGCTGCCGCGGGTGCCGATAACGATTCTGCGCCTCATTCATGCCCTTTTGTGTCTAGTTGGAACAGCTCGCGTACCAGATTAATATAGTCTTCTTTGGCATTCGCATTCTCTTTTAGACATTGAATTGGATTATGCAGCAGCTTTTGCACTATGGCTTTAGTCATGGCTTCTAAGCTTTCCTGCTCCTTTGGTGAAAGATTCGGCAGTTTCTTTAAGGTGCGGTCGAGCTGTACCCGGCGTATATTTTCTGCCTTGTTAGTAAGGCTGCTGATTATTGGCTCGGCTTCAGTAGTTTGCCACCAGGAGGCAAATCGTTTCATCTCCGAGTCGATGATTCGCATGGCGCTATGGATTTCCCTTTCCCTTTGCTTGCGGTTAAGCTCTGAGACATGAGTTAGGTCGTCGATGTCGCAGAGGACGATACCTTTAATCTGCCTGACCTCAGGCTCTACGTCGCGGGGAACAGCTATGTCGATTATCACCAGAGGGTGGCTGTCCCGCGTCTCTGTGGCTGCTTCTACAGTCTGGCGGTCCAGTATGGTATGGGGTGCGCCTGTACAACTGATGACAATATCATGCGTTGCCAGTTCGGCGCTCAAATTGGATATATTTATGGAGTGGCCACCGAGGGCTGTTGCCAATGCTGAAGCGTTTTCTTGGGAGCGGCTGGTGGTGGTAATTTGCCAGATTCCCTTCTCCTTTAGTGCCTTGGCTACTAAACGTCCAGCCTCTCCCGTGCCAATCACCAATGCCTTGCATTTGCTGAGGTCGCCTATAGCCTGCGCTGCCAGACTTACAGCGACTGAGCTCACAGAGAGAGCATTCTTGCTGATGCCTGTCTTTTCTCTAACGCGTCTTCCTACCTGTAGTGCGTGGTGGAAGAGGTTGCGCAGAGGTTGTTTTACCATTCCTGCCCCTTCTGCATCTTCGAGCCTCTGTTTTACCTGTCCCAGAATCTCGAACTCTCCGATTATCATGGAATCAAGTCCTGCAGCTACGTGGAAGAGATGTCTCACTGCCTCTTCGTTCTCATAGTGGTAGATATAAGGCAACAGTTCGGCATCCGATGTTTTTGCCCAGTCTCTCAGGAATTCCATGCCTTTTGAAACCGACGTACGGGCAGTTCTGGCGATTGAATATACCTCGGTTCGATTACATGTTGACAGTATCATTCCCTGCTCTACGTGTTTTCGTAGCATTAGGAGAGCGTTAGCTATCTGGTTGTTGCTTACCGCCAGCTTTTCTCGAACTTCAACGGGCGTAGTGCTGTGATTAACCCCCACAACGTTGATTTGCATCTTGTTTGGTCTGGCGTTCATGGCTTCTTTGGGCCTAGCTTTCTCAGTTTATTTAGCATGGTGTCTTTGGCTTCCTGGAATTTATCTTGTCTCAACAATTTGGCAAGCATATCCAGCTCGAGTATTTCTTGCCATGCTTCGTTGGCTAAAATAATTCCTTCTTGCTTCAACTGGATACGTATCGCACTGACGGTTTCGGCCAGTTTGGCGTATTCGTCTCCAAATTTGCTTTCCAGTTCAGTTCTGATTTTCCTTGCCAGTGCTGGGCTTTTCCCCGATGTGGAAACGGCGATAGCAATATCGCCGCGTGTTAGCGTTGAAGGCACGATGAAATCTGAATGCTCTGGGACGTCTACCACGTTGACCAGCACACCTTGCTTTCTAGCGTCAGAGGAAATCCTTTCATTGATATCAGCGTCATCGGTTGCTGCGATGGCTATTAGGGCACCTTTCAGATGCGTGCTGTTGTATGCCTTGGCGCTTGACTTTATCTTTCCTTCTCTGGTTAGCTTATTAAGCTCGGGGCAGAACTTCAAACTCACCACCTCTACATCAGCGCCGTGTTCCAAAAGCGTCTTTACTTTACGCAGGGCAACCTCGCCCCCACCAACTACCAAGCACCTCTTGCCCCGTATGTTCAGGAAAATCGGGTAATAGCCAGAAGATTTGTCGCGGTTTTTCATACCAGATACTTTATCCTTGTTTTCTTTATCTCTTTGGTGCTGAAGAGAATTATCGGATTGTCACCATCAAGCTCTGTTTCCACTGATATCCGGCGTGCCAACGCCTGGCATTTTTCTCTGGTGTCTGCGTGTATCATGGCGAACAGATTATATGGCCAGAGTGTACCTGTCCTCCTCTCATAGCAGTGGCTCACCTCAGGAAATCCAGCTATTTTTTTGCCCACTGACTCTACCAAATTTGGGGGAACCCGCCAGCAGGTCATGGCATTGGCGGTAAAGCCTATGTTGTTATGGTTTACCGAGGCGCTGTAGCGTCGCATGATTTTGCGTTTGATTAGGGCATCGCATGTACTGAGAAATTTATCCACAACCATTGATGAATTGTTTGACATAAAGTCAAAGGGGCGTAAGGTCAGGGGTAGATCCTGCTGTAGTTCGTTGATAACACGTCGGTCAGCAAGGGAGAGGCTCGGTCTTTTGTCTGGGGGCTCGGCAGAGCTGTGTCCTTTTTTCGCTGCATTATTTTTGGCTGAACCGAGCCTGAAGAAGGCGACTATCTTGAACATTCTAACTGCCGGCAGATTCACAGTAGCCTCGACCTTTAGTATATTGCCCAGCTTCAGCACCTTGCTATCAATATCGTCCTCAGTTGGAAAGGCTATGGTGAACCACAGGTTGAAGTCATGTTCGCGCAAGTAGCAATGGCTTACCATCGGGTGAGTGGCCATAATCCTTGCGGTTTCACTTAGTGTGCTGGTTGGCACTTTCATGGCGGCCAGGGTGGTCTGATACCCTACCATCCGGGGATTGAAAACAGGGCCTATCATGCGGATAATCCTAGCATTTTTGAGTTTCTCGACTCGTTGTATTGCTTCTCTGTCTCTGATGCCCAGTTCCTTTCCCAGTTCAGAAAATGGCTTTCTGCTCAGTGGGAATTTAGATTGAATGATGTCAAGCAGGCTCTTATCGACGTCGTCCAGTTTCATGATTAAGTTGCCTTTGCAGGTGTAGTTCGCAGCGCCAGTGGTTCGTAAATACAGTAAGGCTCTTCTTGTAGGTAATCGCCTGTGGCTTCATAGGCCCTGGCACGGCAGCCGCCACAGACTCTCTTGTATTCACAGATTCTGCATTTTCCCTTGATATTTGAAAGGTCTCTAAGCTCACGAAATAGATTCGCATTTTCCCAGATCTCCTTAAATCCTCGCTCT
>VGOO01000043.1 GCA_016875925.1 Chloroflexota bacterium | reverse complement strand
CTATACAGCTTACGGATGACATTACAGACGGCAAACAAGTTTACGCCCTGAGAGTTAAAGGGCTATCGATGATAGACGCACTAATAGACGATGGTGATATTGTCCTCATGCAACCTGCAAACACCGCGGATAATGGAGACATGGTAGCTGTCTGGCTTAAGGAGCGGCAAGAGGTGACGCTGAAAAAGATATACCGCGAACCTGGTAAAATCCGGCTACAGCCGGCTAACAGTCAAATGACACCGATATATGTAGACCCTAACGAGATAGACGTGCAGGGAAAAGTTGTTGGTGTAATCAGGAAGATGTAAAGGCAGTTGCTCAGTGCCAGAGTCACAGCAAAATAATTGGAGGTTACTATGCCAAGCACGTTGCAGAAAAAAGACCAGTTAAGGGTATCAACAAACATCGAGGGGACTCCAGTTTGTATAGCAAGAGATGCCAAGCCAGAACGTATAATCAGAATCTACCAGCAATGGCACGGCCCAACGGAGGCCCATTGTGATTCCGGCAGGACGTATTACAAGATTCGCACCAGCAAGGGAATTGTCTGCGATATCTATCGAGAAGACATGTCCCAAACCTGGCATATTGGCCAGATATATAGTTAGAAACGGAGGGAGGAGGTTTAAACATTATGCAGATTTTACGTGAGACGATACGCTGTGACAAATGCGGTTGTATTGCACTTCCTGATGCTAACAGGTGTCCCAAATGTGGTGCATTGTACGAAAGGAATCGTGCGCCGAAGCCATTGGTTGAGACAGCGAACTATTACCCGACTCCAAATGTAGCAAATGCTGATATTCAAGTAATCAAGGCGCACTATCAGTTGATTTGCCAGAGACACGGCACAGTGCAAGTTAAAGCGTCTGTGATTGGTATGCCTGTTAAGTGCCCATTCTGTGAATGAGACGCCAGTTGTCAAGGCAACACACTGGCGAAATTGGCACTGGTCGGGGTGAGTGGATTTGAACCACCGACCTCATGGTCCCAAACCATGCGCGCTAGCCACTGCGCTACACCCCGTAACGGAGAAGTATAGTCCGCAGGCCCAAAATGGTCAAGAATCGGTGATTGTAATTATCCTCAGGATCAATGGCTACCCTAACACTGTGCCGTCATCTTCTTCAGTTTGGCATACTCGGCAGTCACCCGCTCTTGTATTAAAGCTATCATGTCGGGTGAGAGGTGTCTGAATCGCCCTTGTACCTTGATATACTCTTCAACGGGGCGGAGTTGAGGCGGGTCAACATTCAATGTGTACTTACCACTTTCGATTTCATAAAGGGGGAAGATCCCTGTCCTTACTGCTAATCGGCCAAGGCTAATAGCGGTATCAGATGCAGTTCGCCAGCCGGTTGGGCACACGGAGAGGACATGGAGATATGCCGGCCCGTTGACTTTGGCAGCCTTCTCTACTTTGTTAATCAGGTCGAAAGGATAGCTGGGACAAGCCGTGGCCACATAAGGTATATCGTGCGCTGCAACAATAGCAGGCATATTCTTTTTCCATGTAGTCTGTCCAATGCTCATCTTTCCTGCTGGCGATGTGGTGGTTGAGGCACCGAATGGGGTTGCGCTCGACCGCTGTATTCCTGTGTTCATATAGGCTTCATTGTCGTAGCAGATATATATGAAGTTGTGGTACCTCTCTAACGCACCTGACAAAGCCTGCAGACCAATATCTGCAGTGCCACCGTCTCCACCCATAGCAAGCACCTTGGTTTCTCTATTGTATCGCCCCTTTTTTCTCAGCGACTTCATCCCAGCTTCGATGCCAGAAGCCACCGCTGCAGTGTTTTCAAAGAGAGTATGAATCCAGGGCACTCTCCAGGATGTATATGGAAGGGGAGACGATACGATCTCCATGCACCCTGTCGCATTGACTACTATCACGTCTTTGCCCAGGGTCTTAGCAACCAACCGTACAGCTAAGACCTCACCACAACCCAGACAAGCACGATGCCCAGGCATCAGGAACTCTTCTACAGTTATTTTGTTCTTACCAATAGGAACAACTTTTTGCATTATTCTCTTACCTCGATCATGTCCATTTCGCCGGTCCGTCCCTCTTTTGCCTTTTGCATGCCACGCTTCAACAGATTTTCGAAGGTCTTTGCGCTGACATCCCTACCACCCAGACCGCCTACAAAACTAGCAACCTGTGGTCTGATTTTCAGAGGATAAAGGGCTGCTTGTATCTCTGAACAGACCGGCCCAGTAGGTCCCCCAAACGACACAGCGCGATCCAGCACAATCAGTAGTTTTGCGTCCTTCACAGCTTGGCGAAACTCCTGGAAGGGGAAAGGACGCCACAGACGTAGTCTTACCAAACCCACCTTATGTCCATCACCACGCATCTTGTCGATTGCCACCATGGCATTCTCACTGAAACTGCCCATCGTTAACAGCAGTACATCAGCACCATCTGTGTCGTAGCTTTCCACTGGGTGGTATCTGCGATTGGTCAGGTTCCCAAACTCTTGCCATATCTGCAATATCTTATTCTTTGAAGCCCTGAGCGCTACCTCTTGTGATTTTTTCGCCTCAGTGTAGATGTTTGGTGGCCCAAAGGCTCCCAATGTCACTGGCTTGTCCGGGTCAAGAGCATAGGGATGGTGATACTTTGGGAGGAATTTTCTCACCAAATCTTGCTCGATGGAATACAAAGATTCGATGACATGTGAGAGATGGAAGCCATCCATGTGTATCATGACAGGGAAAAGCACTGACGGGTCTTCACCGATACGAAAGGCACAGATGATGAGGTCATATGCCTGTTGCACGTTTTCAGCAAATATCTGTATCCAGCCACAGTCACGTACTGCCATCACATCAGAATGGTCACCCCAGACACTCAGCGGTGCCGAGAGTGCGCGATTGGCTACCACCATCACTATCGGCAAACGCAGCGAAGTAGCCACATAGAGCACCTCGTGCATTAGCTCCAAACCTTGCCCAGCAGTGGCAGTAAACGTTCTTGCTCCCACCGCTGAGGAGCCAAGGCAAGCGCTCATGGCCGAATGCTCTGATTCCACCGGCACATAGCTTGCATCAAGTTCGCCATTGGCTACCAATTCAGCTAAACGCTCAACGATGTGCGTCTGCGGCGTAATGGGATATGCAGCCACAACATCTACATCAGCCAACCTAGCCGCCTCAGCAACGGCGAAGGAGCCTTCCATCCCGATTCTGTTCATTACTGCGTCTCCTCAACCATCGTTATTGCGTCCTTGGGGCACTCGGCACTACAGATTCCACATCCTTTGCAATAGTACAGGTTAGCCGTGAAATAGCCGTCGTCTCTTAGTTCGACGCAACCCTCCGGGCAAAATATATAGCATAGCCCGCACTTGTTGCATTTCTGGTAATCATACACCGGATGTTGCGACCTCCAGTCACCAGTACGATATTGGCTGGCGTTGCCCGGTTCGACCACGGGACATCCAGGCAGCAACTCTTTCCATCCAGGCAACACTTCTACCTGAGCCGTTCTTGAGCGCTTTACATCAGAAGCAACAGGTTCAGCAATAATGACCTCTTCATACGCTCTTCGGCAAGCTTCCAAATTGCTTCGTGCTCTGGCACCAAAGCGCTCCTTCACAGGTTCGTCAAGCGATTCAAGTTCGAATATATCAGTAGCTTTTACCAGAGCTCCTAGCATAGTGGTGTTAACGATGGACACACCAAGTACTTCACGAGCAATGGCAGTAGCGTTGACTATTGCCAGCTTCCATGTACCACCAAATTCGGACTTTATATCGCTCATTGCCTTCGACGTGTTTATCACCAACGCGCCCTCGCGCTTAAGTCCTAAGGTAACATCGGTTATGTAAAGTAAACCTGGGTCCAAGACTATCACGATGTCTGGCTCATTGACTGCAGCCCTGACACGTATGTGTCCAGTTTGGCTAATGCGGTTAAAGGCCAGTACCGGTGCTCCTCTTCGCTCTGGGCCAAAGCTGGGAAAAGCTTGAGCAAACTTGCCCTCGTGTATAGCTGCCAGCGCGGTCAACTCTGCAGAGGTCACCGCCCCTTGCCCGCCTCTGCCATGCCACCTGATTTCAATCATCAGATCTTTCTGCATTGGCTCCCCATTGTTCACCGATAAGAAGTACCCCTGGAGGGACTCGAACCCTCGCACCTGGCTCCGGAGGCCAGCGCTCTATCCTCTGAGCTACAGGGGCCTTGCGCTATTTTATTATTTCAAGCCGATTATTGCAATTAGCGGAGATATCTGGTTTCGTTCAGTTTTTTATGCTCATCGATTTATCGAAAAACCGAAGAGCGCTGATAAAGAGGTGGAGCCAGTCGAGACTACGAAACGAATAGACTCCAGGCAATCACGATGATAAAGATTAGAAGCACTAGCAGAACCATGACACCGGTTGCAAACCGATACCGGTCAGGGTCATATTCGTGGGGTTGTCTGTCTGTTGCCACGGCATGATGCTTCGGTTGCCTTACCAGTGGAATCGCTCTTACTAGATAGCCAATAGGGTTAGCACTGCCTCTAACTAAGAATCGCGTGAGAGAGAGCGCGGCATGCTCGACAGTGCCAAAGAGTTTGCTTACAGAGACAACACAGACCTTATAAGCTAGTTGGGCCGGTTTGCGGTAGAACCAATCGAAGTCCAGAGAAATGAGTGCCTTAACCCCCATTTGTTGAATTAATAGCCAGAAGCCAAGCCCAGTAAATATCAGCAATTGAGATGTCTCGATGACATGGCGAACTGTGTATGGTTGATAATCAACGGGAAAGGGTAAGATGTTGTAAAGAAGAGACGGATAAACTCCAATGGCTATGCAAGATATGGCTGTTAGAGCCATGCCTAGGTACATTCCGAGGGGAATAGCGCTTGGCTGTGCTGAATTCTTATGACCGAACCAAATGAAGTAAGGTAACTTCAAGGTGGTCGAGAGGAAAGTGCCGACTGATGCCAAATTCAATAGCAGCACAACAAGCCCCATATGGTTGAGGCCTGCAGCATGAACCACCAGGGACTTACTGACAAAACCACTGAACAGTGGAAAACCTGAAATAGAAAGTGCTCCAACCATATAAAATGTAAGTGCAAGCGGCATTGCCCTTGCTAGCCCGCCTAAATTTGTCAGCTTGCTCTGGCCTGTAGCATAGAGCACCGTGCCAACTCCCATGAAAAGCAATGCTTTGTACAAAATATGGGCGAAGGCGTGGGCAGTAGCCCCATTGATAGCCGTAGCCGTGCCTATCCCCACAGCACAGACCATGTAACCTACTTGACTGATGATGTGATAAGCCAGGAGACGGCGCGCATCATTTTCGAGCACTGCATAGATAACACCATAAACAGCCATGGCTGCACCCGCCCAAACAAGGATATCCCATCCAGCAAAGCCGCGAGCTAAAGCATAGACCGCTGTCTTTGTAGTGAAAGCACTGAGGTAGACGCTGCCAGTCACCGTTCCTTCTGGGTAGGCATCAGAAAGCCAGGCGTGAAGTGGAGGTACTGCTGCGTTGAGGCAGAATCCGAACATGATAAGGTAGGCGCCAAGGCCACCATCCATATAAGTGAATAGCATCGAGCCAGTCTGGGTCAACTGCACCAAAACGCCAGCTAGAAGCATACTTCCACCGAAAAGATGGACGATTAGGTAGCGAAAACCAGCGCCGCGGGACAGCGTTGTCCCACGTGCCCAGATGAGGTAAACAGACGAGACAGCCATTATCTCCCAGAAAAAAACTAAGGTGAGTAAGTCACCGGCGAACACCACGCCGAGCGAGCTGCCTGCATACAACAAAGTTGACACCTGCTCTGCAGTACCTCTTAAATGGTAACTGTAAATACCTCCCAGAAAGGTTATCAGGGCAAACACGTAGCCGAAGCAAAGGCTTAATTGGTCAACGCGAGTCACCACGAGATTGTAGTCAAGGAAGTGCACAGACAGATTGTCTCCTGGGTTGAGGTATATCAACCAGAAGAAGGTAAGCGCTGGAAAGACTAGCAAAGCCGCCGACCTCATACGCCGTGGCAGGAGGGGAAGCAGCACAGCTCCAAGAAACAGGATAGTTGCTGGAGGAAGGCTAATCATAGTAGTCCTCTTTGCGCTGCAACCAGTAGCGTCCTAGCCATTTTGCAATCATCACGATGGCTATACAGCCGAAAAGCCCGAGCGCTGCAAAAAAACCGTGAATGTGCGACCACCAGAACTCCTCTTCACTATCGCTAATTGGAATGAGGAAGTCAGCCACTAGAGAAAAGATGGCGATAATTACAACAATTAGAATCCAGGTGTATTTGGTTTTCCACTCGAATTTCATCTTCCAGCTCCAGCTAATACACTAGTAGCAACATTGCCTGCCAGGCTATAGAAGTGGAAAATGCCATCCGGTACAAGTCCCAGAAACAGTGAAATTAGGGCCGTTAGAACGAGAGGAGCAAGCATCAGAATTGAGGCTTCTGCAAATTTAGTGCGCTTACTCGACTGAGCGAAAAAAGCACGCCGCACGATGGGAAAGAGATAACCCGCGTTAAGCAAGCCGCTTAATAGCAATACAATGAGGTAAATTCCTTCCCCTGCTGCCAGCGTACCCTGTCCAAGGAACCATTTACTGATAAACCCATTTAGCGGTGGCATGCCGACTAGCCCAATGGAGACCAGCGCAAATGCGCCCATGGTGATGGGCATCTGCCTTCCAATACCATCGAGTTCGCTGATATTTTCACAGTGTGTCTTTACGTAGATAGCTCCTGCGCAAAAGAACAGGGTGATCTTCATGGCTGCATGGTTGGCAATGTGAACAAGTCCACCAACCCAGGCACTGGGCGATAGAAGCGCTACTCCGAGAAGAATATACCCCAGGTGCACAACCGTGGAATAAGCCAATCGCCGCTTTAAGTTGTTCTGATACATAGCCAGAAGAGAGGATGCTATGATTGTGATGCTTGCCATGACGGCGAGCATGTTTCCCGCTCCGATTTCATGAAATAAAGTGGGACCGAAGACAAAACCAATAACTCGGACGAAACCAAAGACGCCTGCCTTGACCACAGCGACAGCATGTAGCAGCGCGCTCACCGGCGTAGGGGCGATCATCGCAGTTGGCAGCCAACTATGGAATGGTATGAGTGCTGCCTTCATTCCTAATCCAACAAGGAAAAGGACAAAGAGTGGCAAAAGATTATGTTGTTCAACCACACCACTTAAAAAGCCACCGGGGCTGAAATCCAAGGTACCTGTGTATTTATATGTCAACGCAGTAGCTATAATCAATACCAATCCTCCCGTGAGCAAATAGGCGAGATATTTTCGCCCAGCCTGTATGGCTTCGGGAGATTCTTTATGGATGACCAGCGGGTATGTAGCTATGGTCAGCATCTCGTAGAAAATGACAAACGTAAGCAGGTTTGCCGCGAATGCAATACCCATTGCTGACGAGAGACATATAGCAAAACAAGTATAGTATCGAGTCTGTTTCTCTTCGGAGAGGCTACGCATATAGCCGATAGAGAAAATAGAGGTGACAATCCAGAGAGCTGAGGCAGACAGACCGAAAATGATGCCTGCGGTATCTGCTCGAAAAGCTAATGCGATCCCAGGTGAAATAGTAAAAAGGACTATCTCGGGGTATTTGCTGCCAAGTGCACTAGGCAACATCGAAAAGACTATGCCGAACATGGCAACAGAGCCAAGCACCGTCCATAATTCCCTGATATTTGGCCTTTTGCCTGAGAGCATGATAAGAAGCGAAGCAAGCAAGGGTACCAGCACTGCTACCAGGGGTTTCAGTGAAGAGTGTGCTTCCATTAGTCTATATGCCCGTCTCTTTACGTTTGTCTAGAATGCTAAGGAAACAATAGGTTCTAAAATCTGTGTAACAATCACTGCATTAATGACACCGAGAATGATAATACCACTGGCCAAAACGAGGATCGGTGCCAACATCTCCCCAGGTGGGTCTGAGGCTGCGGTAACAGTGCTATCGTTGTTGGACGGTACCATGTATACCTTCTCCAACACACGGAAAAAATAGACAGCGTTGAGCAAGCTACTTGCTACAACAACTACTGCGAAGACCCAGTTGCCGGCATCAATGCATCCCAGTACTAGGTACCACTTACTGAAAAAGCCGCATGCTGGAGGAATCCCGACCATTGATATTGCTGCTACAGTAAATGCGCCCATAGTCCATCGCATGTGGCGCCCTAGCCCAGCAAATTGCGGAATTTGCCAAAGTCCTGCACGATACCGAATTCCGCCTGAAATCTGAAAAAGGCAACCTTTCATAAAGGCATGGTTAAGTATATGGAGCAACGCGCCAATGAGCCCGAAAGGGTTGGCCAAACCAATTCCCAGAGCAACGTAGCAGATTTGAGCTACACTGCTGTATGCCAGCATACGTCTGAAGTCTTTCTGAGCAATAGCCATAATTGACATAGCAACAATCCCAACTGCAGCAAGCCAACCGATCATCAGCGTTACGGGTAGAACACTGGTCAAGTAGTTAGGAAGAAAGACAGATACCAGCATGCGTATAAGGACATAGGCGCCAACTTTTGTCATAATGGGAGCGATAAGTGCGACAACGGCCGAAGGGGAGTAGGTATAAACGTCGGGCAACCATATGTGCAAAGGAAACAATGCCATTTTTAGAGCCATACCGATGACGATGAATGTCATCGCCACCACAATGAGACGTGAGCCATATATGCCGGGCAAGATTCGGGCAACATCACCCATATTCAAGGACCCGGTGGCAAAATAGATAAAGCCAACGCCTAAAAGGTAGAAGCATGCCCCGATAGTCCCCATGATGACATAGCGAATGACAGCTACAGGGGCTTTGTCGTTGCCGATAGCCATGATAGCGTAAGCAGCCAGGGAGGCAATCTCTAGAAAAACGTAGAGGTTGAACAGGTCACCAGTCAAGATAATGCCAGTTAACCCGGCAAGCATCAGTAACACCAGTGAATATAGGGGGACTATCTTTTCAGGCACTTCTTGTAGAAACGACCGACGCGAATAAATCACACTAAGGAGGGCAATGAACATCACAAGCACAGTCATAAACCCTGAGAGGTGGTCAAGCACATATTCGATCCCCAGCGGCGGTGGCCAACCGCCGAAATAATAATGCTGAGCGCCATCCTGCAAAACTCGTATAAGCCCCATAACAGCAGTCACTAGGGCTGTAACAATGCCCAGTAGTGTTATTGGATATACCAGGCTTCTACTAAATGTCCCGACCAGAAAAGCAACAAAAGCAGAGAGAAGTAATGAAACAGGGATAATAGCTGGAAGCTGAGCCAAGCTTATTCGCGCATCCTTCTTAGGATTTCCTCCTCATCTAAGGTGCGGTAACGACGGTAGATTAAGAGGAGAATAGCAAAGGCTACACCATTTGTTGCCACCATTACTACGATGGCAGTTAGCATAAGCACATGTGGGAGAGGATTCACATATAGAGCCGTATTTTCTAAGCCTAATTTTGGATCGAACGTAGGCACTGTGGCGCCAAATTTTACGCTGCTTGATATAAAAAGAAGAATGATGGCTGTCTGGAATATGTTCATGCCAATCACTTTCTTCATTAGATTATGTTTCGCCAGCATTCCCCAAACACCTATTACTATCAGGGCGGTGCTCAAATAGTAAGGATAGTGGTCTAATAATACTTGGAACATTATCCTTCCTTGGTAAGGCTGTCGAAGATAGAAAGCAAGACCCCGAAAACACCAAGTGCAACCCCGATCTCAACGAAAAGAATCCCAAGATGCTGTCTTTCAGCACCTGACATTCCTGGAATAGGCAAGTAGGCATAGTTCAGGTATTCGCCCCCCGCCAATATGGAGATTAAGCCGGTAGCACTATAGATGAGCAGCCCAATTACACCCACAATATGCCCCAATTCCAGTGGAAATTTCTTTATTGTGGCCTGCCGTCCCAGGGATAGCCGCAATAGTATGACACCAGATGCCATAATAGTTCCGCCCTGGAATCCACCCCCGGGGCCATAATGGCCAAACATGGTCACATAGAAGCCGAATAGGAACATAAATGGGACCATCAGCCGACAGGCCAGGCTAACAATGAGGTCTCTGTACTTTGCTATCATCTCGCTTACTCCTCCAGAGCAACAGGATACAGGCAAGCCCAGCTGTGAAGATGACAATGGTCTCGCCAAGCGTGTCATACGCACGATAATCAGCAAGTATTGCTGTTACTATGTTGGGCGTTTCAGTATCCTGAAGTGACCTCTGAATATAATAAGGTGAGACATGGAGGTTTGCTGGTGCCTGGGGGTCACCATAGGCGGGCATATCAACCTCTACATAAAATAAAAAAGCCACAAATAAGCATACAATGAATAATGCAAGCCACTTCAATCCTTTGACCTCCGCTTCAAAAAGTAGAGAGCAGCAATAAAAAATACTCCGCTTACGCCTGCGCCTACTGAAGCCTCAGTGAAAGCAACATCGACGGCACCCATCTCGGCATAAATGAGCGCCATGACGAAGCTGTATGCCATCAAGACGAAGGAAGCAACCAGCAAGTCGCGAACAGTAAGCGCAGCTATTCCGGCAATAATGGCAAAAACAAATAATATTAAGGTAAGCGGCTCATTCATGCCTCTTTATCCCCTATTATATCTTTGACTTGTGCCTGCTCAATTTCTGCCTTGTTGCCACGCCCGATAGCGCTCACGCGCCTTTCTCGAACCCACGGCTGCAAGCCCGAGCGGGCAGCCGCTCTAGCAATGACATGAGTGGCAGTTGGATTTGTCAGTGCTATAAACAACAGAATAATTACCAGCTTTGCACTGTTTATTTCAAATCCATGGTAAAGCGCTAAGCCACCAAGCAACAGCATTGACCCCAGTGTTTCTGATTTACTCACCGCATGGCTCCGACAATATACATCCGGCAGGCGAATAATTCCCGTGCTGCCCACCGTTAGAAAAAACAATCCACCAACAACAAATATGGCGGCCAATAGGAACCGTATCATCTTATGGTGCTTTCCTTCGTCGTTCCATGTATTTGCCAGCTGCGATGATGCCTACAAAGTTAAGCAATGCGTAGACTATTGCCAGGTCAACAAACATGTCAACCCGCTCGTAAACAAACCCCAGTACAGCCAATAGGAGAACACCGTTTGTTCCCATGAGGCTAGCCCCAATTATTCGGTCAAAGGCTGTAGGTCCCTTCACCACGCGGTATAACGGCGGAGACATCAGGATTGCAATAAAGATGGCAATGCCCGTGAAAACAGGACTGATCACCGCAATTTCTCCATAGAATATGCCCGCAAAATCTCGGGTGGTGGTTCCCCTTTTTCTCCGAACACATGCCCAACTTTGTTCTGCATTAGGCCGGTTTCAAGGTCGCGTGCTGTTATTGGTACAAGCGCATGGATGGTATAGGCATTATCCTTTAGGTCCACAGTAATCGTTCCGGGTGTCAGCGTTATTGAATTAGCTAATGTCACCAAAGAAATATCTCTCCGCATTTGAGTCTTAAATCGGAGCAACACAGGATTTATGGGCATTCGTGGGTTGAGAATTATGATTGCTACATATATGTTCGCCTTCAGTATATTAAATAGCAACCATGGCACATAAACAAACAGTCGTAATATAGACATAAACAAAAACCCAAAGGTGATTTCTCCATTTTTGGTATGGGTATCACCGGAGTACAAAAAATTGCTGGTTAGAAAAGTCACCAGTCCTGCTGCAAGTACTCCTACAAAAATGTAACCAGGTTCCCAATGGTGTGCGAAAATGAGCCAAAAAAGAAAAAGTATGACGAACTCAAGGATGGCAACAGGCCACCTCCCACTCAGGGCACTAATTCGACTTTTGGGAGACTTAAGTATAGCCTTATTCATGCTCCTACTATACACTTAGCCGAATATGTGTAGGTATCATATAACTCCCGGTTTGTTTGAGACGGGGATCGCTTCAAATAGCAACCATAAATCTGCCCGCCAATCTTGGCAACAAGAAAAATGAGCGCAAAGCTCAGGATAAACTTAAAGTATATTTCGGCTTCCACCAGATTATCACCCTAGCAAAATATATCGCGATTTCATATTGCGTCAGGAATATTCATTGTACTACGAGAGTCAAGCAAAAGATAACCGTCAATTTAGCCAGGGAGCGGAAGCTACCATGCTCCAACACAGTCCGGGCATTGAGCTGTGCATCTGGGAGCAGCAGGTCTACCCAGTGCCCGCTCGTTCTATGGTTGGGGCTCCTGTATTGCTTTTCCTTCTTGCCATCTGATGACAGCTTTAGTGAGCTCAAGAACTGGGAAAATCGAAGCAGCAAGAATAATAACAGCCACCCATTCAAAAATGCCTAGAGGATACGTATTGAACACCTCTTCTAAGAACGGCACCTCAATAATAGCCAATAGCAGCAGGGCTTCCCATAATATGGCGAGATTAAGCCACTTATTCTTAAATATGCCAATTTTGAAAATAGACTCCCTATCGGAGCGGAAATTATAGGCTTTGAAAAATTGGATGAGAAC
>VGOO01000042.1 GCA_016875925.1 Chloroflexota bacterium | reverse complement strand
TTGCCAACCCAGTGGAAATGCAGTAAAATACCGCCAAATGCCAAATGAGAAAGCCTGAAGCCCAGTGAAAGCGATTATCTTAGTAGGCGGCGAAGGCACCAGGCTGCGACCACTTACCTACTCCACAGTAAAGGCAATGGTGCCAGTTCTCAATAAGCCCTTTATAGAACACGTTATCCGCTATCTCAACAAGCACAACATCCACGATATTGTGCTGGCTATGGGCTACAAGCCTGATTCTATCGTGGACTATTTCGGCAATACCAACAAGCTGGGCGCTAAACTGGTCTACAGCGTGGAGGAATCCCCCCTGGGCACCGCCGGAGCAGTCAAGAACGCCGAGAAGCACATCGATGACACTTTCTTTGTATTAAATGGCGATATATTCACCGATATCGACCTCACTGACATGCTGAAGTTTCACAGGCAAAAGAAGTCCAAGCTAACCATAGCTCTTACCCCCGTGGACGACCCCACGCACTTCGGGGTTGTGGAGACCGATGCCGACCACCGCATAACTCGCTTCGTGGAAAAACCGAGCAAGAAAGAGGTCACCACCAACCGCATAAACGCAGGAATTTACATCCTGGAACCCGAAATCCTTGAACGCATACCACAGGCAAAATTCTGCATGTTTGAACGTGAGGTATTTCCCGCTTTGTTGGCTGAAGGTGAGCCTGCCTTTGGTTACCACACTGATGAATACTGGATAGACACAGGCACTCCAGCCAAGTATCTGCAATTGACGCGCGACCTCATGTATGGCAAGAGCTGCCACATCGCCTTTCAAAGTCACTGCATCGAGGTACATCCGCGGAGCACTATCCATCCAGGGGCAAAGTTAAACGGGCCGGTGCTTATCGACAAAGACTGCGACATCGGCAAGGGTGTTCACCTCAAAGGCCCGGCGGTAATTGGCCCAGGCTGCACCTTAGAAGACGGCAGCATAATAGAGAACTGCATTCTGTGGCATAATGTAAAGGTAGGCAGAGGAGCCATATTAAAAGATTGTATTGTGGCTGGCGACAACCACATTGAGGATAATTCTCGAATAGAAGGAACCGCTATCAACAACAAGGCAATGGCTAAGAAAGGATAGCCGTCAGTCCGCCTAAGTAGTCAGGAGGTTAGAAACTAATGGCAGAATACATACTGAACGTAAATCAAGACAGCTTCCAGAAGTCAGTCCTGGAAGCGCAGAGGCCTATACTGGTTGACTTCTGGGCGCCCTGGTGTGGTCCCTGCCGCGCCGTAGCCCCGGTCATCGAAGAGCTGGCAAAGGAGTACCAGGGAAAAGTAGATTTTGCCAAAGTCAATGTGGACGAATCTCCCTTCGTCGCTTCCAAATTCAGCGTGATGAGCATACCCACCTTGATAATGTTCAAAGATGGCAAGCCCCTGGAGCAAGTAGTGGGCTTCAAGCCCAAAGACCAGCTCAAGAAATTGCTAGACAACACACTGACCAAATAGAGGAACAGTGACTGATATCTCCTACATAGTGGCCTTTGGCGCCGGATTGCTGTCCTTCATATCGCCATGCGTTTTGCCGCTGGTTCCCGCTTACCTGGCAAACCTGGCTGGCGTGACTGCCATCGACAATAGCAGCCGAAAGAGCTATCTGCCGGTGCTGTTTCACAGCCTCTGCTTCGTGCTCGGCTTCAGCATCATCTTCGTTGGCATGGGAGCCTCGGTTGGACTACTTGGAACAACCATAACCGCACACTCAGCACTCCTAAGGCAAATATCAGGAGTGGTCATAATACTCTTCGGCATATTCCTCATAGCCGCCTTCAAGTTGCCCTGGCTCAATTACGAGAAACGCCTGAATCCGGCAGTAGGCAGCAACCCGGGTTATATCCGTTCTATCATCATAGGCGCTGCCTTTGCCCTGGGTTGGACACCATGTATAGGTCCTATACTGGGGGCAATTCTGGCCATGGCCTGGAGTTCTCAAACAGTAGGGCAAGGAGCCCTGCTGCTAAGTGTCTACTCCCTCGGTCTGGGCATCCCCTTTGTTCTCATTGGCCTTGCCTGGGGAACAATAGCTCCGCTGTGGAAAGGCATCAACCGCCACCTCGGCACCATCTCCATCATCAGTGGTATACTTTTAATACTAGTAGGAATACTGATACTTACCGGTAATCTTGAATGGTTAACACAGCTAGTGCCAAACTTGGAACCATAGAGAACACGGCCAAATCAGCAAAGTATAATACAGGAGTATAGAATTGTGAAAAAGCTTATCACGATAACACTGATAACAACCCTCCTGATCAGTATACTCACTTCCTGCTCAAGCCCTGAAGGGGACTGCCCTGAATTAGGCCTCATAACCAATGTTGAAAAACCTGAAACCGCCATTACAATGGACAACCGTATAGGCTGCTCAATACCAGACTTCACATGGGAATCCATAGACTGCAAAACCCTCAAACCAATAGCCGGAATGAGTCAAAGCCTGAAAGGTTTGCGAGGCAAACCGGTGATGGTTATTTTCCATAAAACAATGAACTGCCCGGGTTGTGAAGCACAAATGCCTTTTATCAAAGCAGCTTACCAACAGCAAACAGACAAAAACTTGACAGTGTTAACTGTATATCGAGGTGACAGCACCGCGGACGTTAAGCGCTTCGTTATCAACAAGGGGTATACATTTACAGCAATTGCTGACCCTAAAGATGAATTTGCTAACTGCTGCGGCTTTGCTCCAGCCGCTCCTATCACCATATTCATTGATGCAAATGGCACAATCAAAGGGGAAAAAATCGGACCATTCAAAAGTCAAGACGAGATAATGAAAATCATCGATTCTTTATAACCAGATTCCCATTACAAACATTAATTGTAGCTGGCACTCCGTATTTCCCAATAACCAAAAGCCGAGAGCTCCAGCCAATCAATAAGATAATTTCCGATATCATCTTCACTTCTGGCCTCTTTGACATACTTGCTCTGGGTTGTATAATAGGCTTATAGAGATTATACGCTGGGGATGAAATCCAGCTAAGCAGCAGAGATGGAGGAGCCAGGACAGTCGGTTTGGTGCAAATAGAGTCTCAAAGGATGGCAGCTTAGTGGCAGGCTCTATAAGATGCAATAATTGCGGCGAAGAGATAAGCTCAAGCAGCCGATTCTGTACTAGCTGCGCCGCCCGCATCTGCCCTGGCTGCCATAAGAGCGTCCCCGGCAGCGTAAAATTCTGCCCCAGTTGCGGATTTGCGGTCGGTGCCAGCCCCTTGGCCAGCGCAGAACAGCCGGGACTCCAACAGCCCCCGCAAGCCCACCCAACCACACAACCACAACGCCCACAACAACCGCAAAGGCAACCGTCGCAACCATTTCCACAGCTAGACCGACAGCCACCCCACCCACCACAAGCGCCACAACCCACACAACAACCCCCTTCTGCCACATGGACACAGGCTACCACACCACCCCCGCCAATTCCGACACCACGCTCAGCCTCCGAATATGAGGTTGACCGCCAATACATCAAGACCCGCGGCTATGGCTCACCAGCCGAAGCCATGGCAGATAGCGCACAGAAGACAACCCCTGCGGAAGGAGCCTGGGGACGCCAGGCAACCCCCAGACGCATACCCAGGACGCTGTTCATCCTTATGATTATACTTGGCATAGCCATCATTGGCCTTGTCTCCTACAGCATGGGCTGGGACCGTGGTATCATCAGCAATGCCATAGATAAGGCCAGTGGATTGCTCAGTGGAATACGCATCCCCTCACTAACACCAGGAACCGGCTCAGATGCGACCCAGTTAGTCATTTCCAACGTCGCCGTATCCGGGGTAAGCCAGACAGGCGCTACCATCTCATGGGAAACAGACAGGCCAGCCACCAGCCAGGTTATGATATGCGACCCCGAAGGGCTATGCACCTGGACAGATGTTGACAAGAACCTGGTAACACAGCATTCCGTGGCACTCAGCGGCCTTAAGTCAGATACCAGTTACCATTACAAAGCGCTATCATCGGATGCCAAGAAAAACGAAACCACGGCTGAAGGGGATTTGCGGACACTTGAAGAAATCAAAATAGCGCCATTGCTGCTATCTGCAATCATGGTCACCAACACAACGCAATCAACCGCTACCATAACCTGGCAAAGCAACCAGCCTACCACCAGCCAGGTGGAATACGGCACTACGCAGAGCTACGGCTCACTGACAACGCTTGATGCCAGGTTGGTCGCAAGCCACTCGGCAACGCTCACCGGGCTTTCGCCAGCTACCACCTATCACTTCAGGGTGAGGTCTAAGGACGCTGCCGGGGACGAGATTATCTCTGAAGGTGGCCGCACCTTCACCACAACGCAGGCAGTCGTTGTTGGCGAAGGAGCGCAAGTCGGCAAAAGCGCCCCCAACTTTACCTTGCCAACTCTCGATGGCAAGAATGTGAGCTTGAGCAACTACCGCGGCAAGATAGTTCTACTAAACTTCTGGTCCAGCCTCCCAGCAAGCAGGACCGAATTACCGCTACTACAGCAGGTGGCTGATAAATGGTCCCAAGACAAGTACGCAATCTTGGCCATAAACGTTAAAGAAATCGACAAGGACGTCCAGCTCTTCGTCACTAGCAAGGAACTGACTCTGCCAGTCCTGCTGGACAGGACGGGAGAGACGGCAACCAAGTACGACGTAGTCTCCAAACCAACGTCCTTTTTAATAGATAGCCAGGGGATAATCAGGGAGATAAAGCTCAGGCCCTTCCGCAGTGTAGAAGAGATAGAAGACTCGCTGAATAAGCTCAACTAATCTCACTTTCCGCCGCACATCCACTCCTGCATTTCTCCTTTTCCGAGCACCTAGGATATAATTACCTTCCGTTAATATCTCAACGTAATCAGGAGGCGAGGCAAACCGAATCATGAACAGGAATAGAATATTATCAGCGCTGGGGATATGGCTGGTGTTCTTCGGAGTTTTGTTACTTCTCTCACCAGTTCTAGCAACGCTGCCCGCACATACCAACACCCTGAACATCAAATGGCCACAAATATCATGGGACCATGGAGAAAAAACAAAGGAAGTTGCCGCCCCCGACTTCACCCTGCAAACCACCAACGGGGAAACGATAACTTTAAGTAAGCTCCGCGGACGGCCGGTCATACTCACCTTCTGGTCAATCAACTGCCAGGCATGCAGGCAACAAGAACCATACATCCAGGCATTCCACGACAGGCTGACCGACAATACGCTGAAATTGATAACGGTCAACATCGGAGACCATCCCGTTATATTGGAACAGTACATCGCCAGTGACAACATAACCTTCCCCGTTTTACTGGATACTAACCGCAAGGTCGCTCGCTCCTACGGTATCCCCGGTGTTCCGGTCACCATCTTTATAGATGTGCGTGGCTATGTCACAGCTTATAAAATAGGCCCCTTCCAGAGTCGCGAGGATATAGAGAAGGCTGTGGATTCCATCTGGCCACTGCTCACTAAGACCTCCTAAAGAGTACAATTTAGCGGCTTCTCCGATTTCAGTTTAGCCGCACACAATGTATAATTTGACAAGCACAACACCTAATCATAATAAAAGGAATGTAGAATAATGAATAAAGCTAGACTATTTCTCGTAATCATGGCGGCAATGGCCGCCCTTCTAATCAGCGCTGGCCTTTCCTGCAGGCAACAACCCACCAAACCAGACTCACTGGTGCCCCCAGAACAGGTCATGCCAAAACCACCACAAGGAGACCCACAGCCCTCCCCAGACACAACGCGCAAAAAAGAAATAGGCGATATTGCCCCGGACTTTACCCTGGAAACCACGGATGACCAGACGGTCACACTCAGCCAACTGCGTGGCAAAAACGTGATGCTTAATTTCTGGGTAGCTGCCTGCCCCGCATGCCTCGAAGAGCTACCCTACCTACAAACTGTCTATAATAAGCTGCCCAAAGACAAAATAGAGATACTTGCTGTGAACGCCGGCGAGCGTGACAAGCTAGTCCAGTACGAAGCCCAACGCATGAAGTTGACCTTCCCCGTACTGATTGATCCAGATGGCAAGGTATGCAAATCCTATGGTCGTGGCAGCCCCACCACTTTCTTTATCGACAGCGACGGCATTATCATCGAGATAGTGGACGAGGTGTTCGAAAGCCCCCAGGAAATAGAAAACATCTTCAAAACACTGAACTGGATATAATTTTCAAGTAGCGGGGCACCGCATCACAGCACAAATGGTGACGTTCTCAGGACCACTGAAAAGCGTTGTCAGTGGCAGGGAAACCGCTAAATCCGGGGGAATAGTAATTGCTAAACCAATTGAAAGAAGTAGCGCTGGAAGTCATTGTAGCTATACTTCCCATTAGCCTGGCGGTCATCATTTTGCAGCTTACCGTCACCGATATATCCACCTCCCATTTCTTTCAGTTCATTATCGGCTTCGGCATGTGCACCCTTGGCATGATTCTATTCCTGGTAGGCGTGAAGATGGGACTTCTGCCAATGGGAGAAGCTATCGGCTCTGAGCTTCCTAAACGTGGTTCGCTGCTCCTGCTAATTGCAACTGCTTTCCTCATAGGTTTTGCTGTTACCGTAGCTGAGCCAGACGTAATTGTCCTCACCGGTCAAATTGACGAGGTCTCAAAAGGCAGCATCTCGGAGAACATCCTCATCAATGTTATCGCCATCGGAATAGGTTTTTTCGTAGCCGTTGCCATGCTGCGCATTGCCTTTGGCTTCCCCATAAAATATCTCTTCGCCGCCGGCTATGCGATTGTTTTGATATTGTCGTTCTTTGTGCCACCCGAGTTTGTCCCGGTTGCTTTTGACGCCGGCGGCGTTACTACTGGGCCCATGACAGTGCCCGTTATCCTTTCCCTCGGCATAGGGCTAAGCTCAGTACTGGCCGGCAGGTCCGCAATATCAGACGGCTTCGGGTTAATCGGCTTAGCTTCTATTGGCCCCATAATAGGGGTAATGATTATGGGAATCATTCTACGATGAACCAAATTGAAGTCTTCCAGGGTATAGCTCAGGTCTTTCTGGGCTCAACAAAGGTCTTTGTGCCTCTGCTGCTTATTTTTCTTGCCTTCCAGTTTCTATTTCTAAGATTGCCCAGACAATATGTCTTCAACCTCCTGACTGGAATGGCACTGGCGCTGGTAGGACTGGTCCTGTTCTTGCAAGGTGTCAAAATAGGTTTCTTGCCAGCGGGAAAAGCAATGGGTGAGGCACTCGGTGCCCTGGAACACAAGTGGCTCATAATACCTTTCGGGTTCTTTATGGGCTTTCTGGCTACATTCAGTGAGCCAGCAGTAAGAATACTGAGTAATCAGGTTGAAGACTCTTCGGCAGGTTCTATCAGGAAGAACTTCGTCACTTCTACCATTGCACTGGGTGTAGCTTTCTTTGTGGCCCTGGGAATGGTCAAGATTGTATATGGGATTCCGCTTATGTATATCCTGGCGCCGTGCTACCTGGTTGCCCTGATAATAATGTGGTTTTGCGATAGAGCTTTTGTCTCCATCGCCTTCGATGCCGGCGGTGTGGCCACAGGCCCAATGGCAGTCACTTTCCTGATGGCCACAGCAGTAGGCATCGCTTCTGCTATGGAAGGAAGAGACCCTATTCTGGACGGCTTTGGGCTGATTGCATTAATCGCCCTGGCGCCGATACTATCTGTCATGTTGCTAGGAATCGCATTCCGTAATAAACTACGTAAAAGGGAGTAGATTATATGGCCGCAAGTAGAAGACTTATTGTGACTATTGTAACCAGAGGCTGGGGGGACAGAGTTCTGCAAGCCTCAGTGGATGCCGGCGCCGATGGTGGCACCATCATGCTCGGTCGAGGTATGGGCATACACGAACGCCAGAAGCTGCTCGGAATCTGCATCGAGCCCGAGAAGGAAATCGTGCTCTCAGTTGTGCCAAGGGACAAAGTTGACGGCATACTGAAAGAAATAGTCAAGGCAGCTCAACTGGATAAGCCGGGTAAAGGGCTTGCATTCGTGGTGGCCGTAGAAGAATTGGCCGGAGTAGTCCATATACCTCCTCGAAAAACAGCACATTAGCCCTCGGTTAAGTAATGCATAATTCACCTGAGCACATGTGCTCAACCTGGAAATTTCGTCACTGAAAAGTGCTCGCCTGCTATAGTTTATTGACAGGTCCCCACTAATGAGTATAATGGGAACGTTTTGTCCGCATAGTAGTAGATAATGAATTTGCTTAAGGAGGAGCCTGTGTTCAAGACCAAGATGACCGAGCTACTAGGCATAAAGCACCCCATCATGCTTGCCGGCATGAACTGGATTACCACCCCCGAGCTTGTCGCCCATGTCTGCAACGCCGGCGGGTTAGGCATGTTAGCCGTGGCACAATTCAGCCCGGACGACACCCGCAAAGCCATCAAGGAGATAAGAAAGCTCACCGATAAGCCCTTCGGCGTAAATCAAATACTCATCGGGCCTGGGGCCAAAGAGAACATACAGACTGCCATAGAGGAGAAGGTTCCGGTCATTAACTATGCGCTGGGCAAGCCGTGGTTCATCGACCAGGTACATGCCTACGGAGGCAAGGTCATGGGCACTACTGCCATTGCCAGGCACGCTGTCCGTGCTGAGCAACTGGGCTGCGATGCAGTGGTCATCACCGGCCGCGAGGCTGCGGCTCACGGCGCCGAGGCTACTTCACTGGTGCTAATCCCCATCGTCGCCAACCACGTCAAAATCCCGGTCATAGCTGCCGGTGGCTTCCACGACGGCAGGGGGCTAGCAGCAGCACTGGCACTAGGAGCCAGCGGCATATCCATGGGCACCCGCTTCATGATGACCAAAGAATGCCGCCTCCATGACAATTTCAAGCAGCTCTGCCTCCAAGCTACCGAGCAGGACACCGTCTATAGCAACCGCTTCGACGGCATGGATGGAAGAGCACTCAAAAGCAAGGCTTCCCTGGAGCTGATGAGAAAAGGCTTCCCGATGGCAGAGGCTACTTCCGCCGCCATGGAGATAAAGCAACTCCTCAAGCTCTCCTGGTGGCAGTTCATTGGCCTCAGCTTCAAAATGATGAGCGCAGAGGAAGGCTCCCCCTTATGGGTACTAGCCCGCCAGGCTGTAGCTGCCAAGAGAAGCCTGCTGGCCATTGAGAAGGGTGATACCGAAAAAGGGTTCTTGTTCGCAGGACAGGACTGCGGTGCTATCGACGATGTCCCAAGCGTCAAGGAAGTCATCGACCGCATCATCGCCCAGGCCGAACAGACGCTAGAAGCCACACGGCAGAAGATAGTCAAATAATAGCTAGTAAGCCGTAGGGTGGGCGAAGCCCACCATTAAAGAATCTGAAATGGTAGTCCTCTCTCAGGACTTAATGTGCTTCAGCGTGCTGGCCAGGATTTCCTCGGCCTCCTGAACCATGCGCTCCACCATCTCTTTGCAGCTCACCACATCGTGAATCAGACCAATGGACTGGCCCACAGCAAATGGGGCGCTCTCCACATCGCCCTGCTCAATTAGCTTGCTAGCCTTATCTCCAGCGATGATGGCAAACAGCTCTTCCATTGTGCCCTTGCGGGCTTCGATTTCAAGCACCTTTCTGGCAGCCTCGTTCTTCCAGGTGCGCATCTGCAGATGAATCGACCTGTTTATCAGGGTGGTCTCATATTCCTGCTTGCGCGCTATCTCCTCTTTAACATTCTGATGTACTCTACACTCCGTAG
The DNA here is from genome assembly GCA_016875925.1 of Chloroflexota bacterium. GTDB lineage: Bacteria > Chloroflexota > Dehalococcoidia > GIF9 > UBA5629 > VGOF01. The sequence continues at coordinate 4,090 of VGOO01000042.1, read as the reverse complement.
TAGCCACAAACCGCGATGCCATCATCACCCCATCAGCCCCCAGCACCAGCGCAGCCGCCAGGCTCCGACCATCAGCAATTCCACCGGCGGTAATGACCGGAATCTTAACCGACTCTCTCATGCGCGGGGTAAGCACCATGGTAGTAACATCATCGTCCAGCGGATGCCCACCCTCTTCGATGCCAGCCGCAATCACCGCATCATATCCTGCACGCTCAGCATGGAGAGCATGTCGCACCGCACCTACCTTGTGAATCAACTTAACCCCGGCCTTCCTGGCCATCTCTATGCACTGTGGCCCAAAATATTTGTCCAGCGGCGTGCCCGAAACCTCGATAGCACGCACCTGCTCCTGACAGCACACCTGAAAATAATCCCAGTGCATCTCCTTGGTGATGCGGATAGCCGGCAAGGCGGTGATGTTCACGCAGAAAGGCTTATCGGTAAGCTTCCGCGTTTGCTGAACCGCCTTGCGGAACTCCTCTCCACCCATATAATTCTGCGCCGTCAGATTTCCCAGCGCACCGGCATTAGAAATGGCAGCGCAAAGCTCAGGCTTCGCCAGCCACATCATCCCGCCACACATGATGGGATGCTCGATGCCAAAAAGCTCGGTCATCCTAGTCTTCATAGATTTTCTCCTATATTTTGCAACTTACGCCTTTCACCCATCGGGGCGCTTTTCGGCAAGCCGGCGTGACCAGCTTGCCAGCAATGTCCGGGGACGCAGTACCTCGTCAGCCGCCGAATAGGGGTCGATCTCCCCAGCCTCCACCCTGGCCATGTACTTGCTCATCTCCTCGTCCTGCTCCACCAGTTTTAAAAGCTCATCGGAAACGCGATGTTCCACTGTCTCCAGAAACTCGCGCCTGCGCTGCTGCCGGCGCTTCTCCAACAACTGGCCGCTTCCCTCAAGCGCCTGCCGATGTTTCTCAATTTGCTTAAACAGCTCCTCTATACCTACGTCGTTCACCGCCTGGGTAGCCAGCACCGGCACCTGCCACCACTTCTCCTTGGGATAGTGCTGCACCATCATATTCAGCTCTGCCAGCAGGTTATCAGCGCCGGGGCGGTCAGCTTTGTTCACCACGAAGATATCAGCTACCTCGAACAACCCCGCTTTCATCGTCTGAATGGTGTCGCCAGCCTCAGGCACCAGTATCACCACCACAGTATCAGCATTTTCCATGATGTCCAGCTCGGTCTGCCCTACTCCTACCGTCTCCACCAGGATAAAATCCTTGCCGAAAGCGTCGAGCAGCTTAATCACCCCGCCAGTGCTGCGTGGCAAGCCACCGTGGCTGCCTCTGGTAGCCATGCTGCGGATAAACACACCTTCATCCAGATAGTGCTGCTGCATCCGTATCCTGTCTCCCAGCACAGCGCCGCCGGTGAAGGGACTGGTCGGGTCAGCAGCGATTATGCCCACGGTGAGCCCCTGTTGCCTTATCACCGCGGTCAGCCTATCCACTATGGTGCTTTTGCCAGCCCCGGGGGGGCCAGTTATGCCAACGCAATAGGACTTGCCCAGGCGCTGGTAAACCCCCCGCATTATCTCCGGCACCTCGGCGCCATCCCTTTCCACCTTAGTAATAAGCCGCGCCAGAGATAAAACATCGCCAGCCAGCATATTTTTGACCAGCTTCATTGGAGAAGTTTCCCTTTCAAAACCGAGACATTCTATGCAATATGGCTCTTTCGCGTCAAGAAAACTATGCCTGTCATCACTACGGCAAAAGGGTCGGAGCCCGCCAGTTTACTCCAGAAATAGCCAAAACGCACAGAATCCTGCAAATTTTACACCGCAGGGTATTGACATTAGCCACCTGTTCGACCTATTATAGCTCCCAAACGATTAGTTGCAGACACCACAGGACAAACAAAAGCAAGAAAAACCAACCTCATGAGAGGAGAGGTTGGGTAGGTCATGTTCACGAATAAGCAGTTACAAAGGACTGACAAACTGAAGGGGTACACACCTATGAAAAAACTGATGAAAAACAAGGGATTCATAGTGTCCAGCCTGCTCGCCTTGTTTATGCTTGTAGCCGGCTTAGTAGTGCCAGCTAACCTGGGCATCACTGTCCCCGCACAAGCTGCGCCCGGCGTGCTGCAGTGGAGTATCGTTGATACCCCAGGCTCTTTCATAAACAGGGCTGACATTGTACTTGCTTCCGAGGTGAATAAACTTATAGTCGGCCCCAGAACAATGATGCTGGCAATAGTCACAAGATTCGCCACGCCATCATTACTGTTGTACGCGTCGGGTGATTACGGCAGGTCTTGGGGCACATCCGGAGACCTTACCGAGGCGATGACCGATGCCTGGGGCGGACTGAGAAATGTATGGAACGCAGCCATAGCACCAGACGATTACAAGTTCTGGGCTATTGTCTCCTCAGACGGCACCACCGATGCACCGGTTGAGGTATGGGTAACCCGGGATGCTGGGCGCTCCTGGGAGCTGACCCGGCTTTCCGCTGCCACAGGAGGCGGGGTCAACAATGCCGTTGCTGCCATAAGCATTTCCCCGCTGTATAACGGTAAGCGTGACATCGCCGTGGGCATACGGAACGGCGGCGCGGGCGTTAATGCCGCCATGCAAATCTGGGCAGTGCAATCCACCACATTTTCCTCCTGGAAACTGCAGACTGTTCTGCCTTCCGAAATCGCAGCAGGCAACAATGCTGATGTGATAGACCTTAAGTTCTCACCCACCTATGCCGGCGACGCTTCCCTGGCTGTCGTCTTCAGCGATGCCGACCAGACCTTCTTCAACGTCGCCATTCGTGACATAAACAAGAATGATATTCTTAGCTGGGCATTTAGCAGCTCCGTCGAAATCAAAGACCCATTCTCTCCATCTAGTGCTTCGCCTGGCTTCAACACCATTGTCACCGCTGACCTTGAATTGCCTTCCGATTTCTCCGGCCAATCACCCAGCACGCGCCGCGCCTATGTCAGCATCGATGCCCTGGCTGCTGGCACCCTTGGCACTGACGAGGAAGGCATCTACCGAATTGACGATGCAATCGTCTATGAGCTGATGGACACTACGGCGATCTCCTATTCTTCCATTGCCAGCATCGCCTACTTTGGCACCTATGCTTCGGGCAAACTCCTGGCTGGGGAAGTTTACGGTTACCCCTGCACTGCTACGGTACCCACATGGTTCACCGATTCACCGACCGTCTGTCCCATCCCCTGCTGGTACCCGGCACTGAAGCCAACCACCGGCGCTGCTAACCAGGGCACCTGGAGCCCAAATGTTAAAAACGGGCAGGGCAATGCCCAGGTTGCCTGGAGTGAAACGGGTTCGCTGGCGCTGGCTGCCACCGGCTCATCAATACGCCACGAACAGAGTGTCACGCATGATTGGTGGCAGGGCTTCCCCGCGACACCAATTCCCTACGATGAATCAGCCTTCGCCATCAGCCGCAACAACGGCGAAACCTGGAACCAGTTGTCGCTCATCGATACCACAATCACTCAGTTCACCGATGTAGCGCCATCCCCTGACTGCAGGACCATCTACCTGGCTTCAGTCAACAACTGGAATGTCCAGGGGAGCTTTGACGAGTTTGACAGCGTCTGGCGCAGCAGCATCAACAGCGCCGTTACCGCACCCCTGTCTCCCACTCCCCCCGTGGGACTTTACTGGGAGCGAGTATCTACCCGTGTCACCGCCCTCTCCTGCACCGAGGAGCAGACCGATTTAGCCCTGCTGAGGCTGCCGCCTCCGTGCGACGAGCCTACCGGCCAGAACGTGTTCTGGGCCGCCTGGCACACCAGGGCAGTGATGTGGTCGCCTGACTTCGGCGATTACTGGGCTAACGTCAACACCCGCCTCGAGGTCCAGGATATGGCTGCGGAATCAGCCACCATCCTCTACATCCTGCAGGCCGACGGCCTGGTGCAGAGGCTGCCCTACACCGGCACCGCCTGGTCCAGCGTGGCTGCTAACGGCGACAGCTTCCTCAACCCGGCTCATACCATTGACGTAATGAAAGAGGGCAAGGTGCTGGTCGGCGTCCAGTATCTCGTTTTCGGTGGCCTGTAATCTCATACCGTGATAACCTAGACGGCTGAG
>VGOO01000041.1 GCA_016875925.1 Chloroflexota bacterium | reverse complement strand
ACGAGAAGCTGAAATCACTACCTGAGGCACAGAGCTATTTGAAAGCTGGCAAGACACTACAGCAGCTTGATGACATTGCTAATCAAATGAGCGATAATGAATTCGCAGAAAGGATGGTGAAAGCACGCTCCGATCTCTTCCAATACATCTCTCGACTTCCTAACCGAGGTGCCTAGACTCATTCCTTCAGGCTCATTCTTGGATTAGAAAAGACTTATGCACACTTGCCTGTATCGTTTTGGGCAGAGCTTTGGGGTTTGATGGAAGGGCTGTATCTTAAGGCTGGGAAATGCGGTCTTTCGCGGTTTGAGGTAGGATTGATATGCCCGGTGGTTCTGAGGGGCTTTCCTGGGGTTTCTGGAGACGTTTGAGGGGAAGAGCGTAGATTTTAAGCACAAAAAAGGGGAGTCGGAGATTTCCGACTACCCTGTGTGAAAAAGGCACAAAAAAAGGCAAAAGAACCCCCTACACTTCAGAGGCTCTTTTGCCTGTGATTGTCTATCATGCAACTGCTGCAAGGCCGGAACTAGCTGTTTCTTCTCGAAGAAAAGTTCGGGAACTGTCCCCAATGGCCCACCAGTTGCTTTCAGAAGGTCGCAACTGCTTGCATTCCACATAGCGATTTCTGCTATAATTCAAGCTAGTGAAAGAGTATAGAATTCGGAGTAGTAATGCGTTTTGCAGTTGTTCTTGAACAAGATAAAGAAGGCTATATAGTTGCTAGTTGCCCCACTCTTCCTGGATGCCATTCCCAGGGGAGAACTAAAGAGGAGGCTGTAGCTAATATTACTGAAGCTATACAAGGCTACATCGAAAGCCTCCGCAAACACGGAGAGCCTATACCCAAAATGGATGTGGAAGAGGTGGAGGTTACTGCTTAGTGCCTCGTTTGCCCGTCGTATCTGGCGATGAATTTGTTAAAGCAGTTCGTAAAATCGGCTTTGTTTGGGATCACACAGAGGGAAGTCATATGATTCTCCTGAATCCGAACAGGCGCAGGCTATCAGTACCAAGGCATAGAGAACTGGGACCCGGGCTATTAACCAAATTAATTCGTGATGCTGGATTAACGAAGGAAGGATTTATCAATTTGTTGAGAGGCTAAATACCAGGGCAAAAGTTCTTCTTTCCGTCCAGTAAGCTCCACTTAGCTTCAAAAACAGATCACATACTGTACCGAACAAAGAACCAGCTCGCAGTACATATTCAGAATTTTTTCAGTTTAATACTAATAGTAGCTATCATTTAGGCGGTGATTGGCATCAGGTGCTTCCGGAAAAATGCGACTTGGTCATTAACAGCTTTCTCAAAATTATCTCCAAGGTAAATGTCGAAGTGGTCAATAGGATAATGTATTACTTCTCCATGTTGCCCCAATAGTTTCTGAGCTTTGTTAACGACTCTGGCTGGAACTGCCATATCGTTATCGCCAACTTGCAGAAGGACAGGGCAATTTATTTGACTAAGCTGATTAATTGGCCTGTATTTGTCCATCCGGATGGCAATTCGTGCACATGCTTCATTAACAAAATCATCTGGTGCAATTTCTAAAAATGTATTCCATGCATCCGTATTGGCCATTAAAGCGATAGTACCTGGTTTACCAACGATTGGTATCTTGTGGGGAGATAATCTCAACCATGATCTAATGATATCTCTCTGGCCATGACCTGTCATCCGAAGTATATGTTTAATGCCCATGTGTTTTACATGCTCTTCAGCTGTTTCAGTTCCATCAAGCAATGGACATTGAGCAGCAATACAAGCTATTTTATTATCTTTTCTATCTCTTGCGGCAGCTACGAGGGTATGGCCACCACTTAGAGAAGTTCCCCAAAGTGCAATTTTTGTACGATCAATTTCCTTAAGGTTGCGAGCGTAATCAATAGCAGCAGCATAATCTTCAAGCTGGTAAGGAATCCATATTAATTGCCTCGGATCTCCATCACTTTCACCATTGTATCTATAATCAAATGCCAGAGTAGCAATCCCAGCTTTCTGAAAACGGACCGCATAAGCATCAAGTCCCATATTTTTGGTGCCGCCTAAACCATGAGCCATAACAATACATGGTACAGGAGAGGATGCTGCCTCAGGCAGAAATAGCCATGCGCTTACTGTTGTTCCTTTTACATCGAACCTAATGTCCTTCCTATATCCTGTCCTAGTAATAGTCTTATCTTGTAGTAACCTGGATTTTCTTTCGGGATATTGTTTAGGCACAGATACACCAGGAAATAAGCCCACTATCAATAACTCGGCTACGAAAGTTACTACGATTGCAGCCAGAATGATTCCAATATACACAAGAACGATCATCATAAATCCTCCGTCTATTTAGTGTGACCTTGCCCCGATTTTAGTATAACTGTCAATTAGAATCCCACCACCATTTCAGCATACTCCACCGGGGTAGTGCCTTTCAACGAGCTGTGTGGTCTGACTTCGTTGTAGTCCTTTCGCCATGCTTCAATGATAGTCCGTGCATGGTTAAGATTTATGAACCAGTTCTCCTTCAAGCATTCGTCTCTGAGTCTACCAGTAAAGCTTTCAGCGAAGGCATTCTCTATGGGTTTGCCTGGTCTGACCTTAAAGTGTTCAGGATGAGGAATAGCATTGTTGTTATTGCGTAATGATTTGAACTATAATTTTGCAGCACGCCCTTGCTTTTTGGAATGTCTGTTGGTGCCCGCTTTTGCAGGCGTTTCAGATAAACGAGGAGAATACTGCTTCAGGAGGTGATGCAAATGGATTTTTCCCTCGAAGGCAAGAAGGCTCTGGTGACCGGCGGTGGCCGTGGTATTGGCAGGGCTATAGCATTGGGCCTGGCCGAAGCGGGAGCCGACGTGGCCATCGCCAGCCGTAAAGTGCCGAACCTAGAGAAGGTAGCCGAGGAGATAAGAGCGCTGGGACGGAAAGCTTTACCGGTGGAGGCACACGTGGGCCGGATGGAGGACATACAAAACTTGGTGACTAAGGTCAAGGGCGAGTTCGGCCGGATAGATATCCTGGTGAACAACGCTGCCACCAACCCAGCCGTGGAGCAGGCGATTGACATATCGGAACGTGCCTGGGACTCGGTGATGAACTTGAATTTGAAGGGTTTGTTCTTCCTTAGCCAGGCGGTTGCCAGGGTGATGAAGGAGCAGGGTGGTGGTAACATAGTTACCATAGCGTCTGTTGCTGGCATTCATCCTGACATACTGGCAGCCTACTCTGTGAGCAAAGCCGGTGCTATCATGGCCACCAAGATTATGGCGCAGCAGTGGGCGCCTTTTGGCATCAGGGCGAATGTGGTAGCCCCAGGCCTTACCAAGACCCAGTTCAGCGAATTCCTGTGGGGGAGTGAACAAATTTTGCAGGTTGCTGTAAGCAGGGCACCTATGGGCAGGATAGCCCAGCCAGAGGAAATGGTGGGGGCGGTCATATTCCTGTGTTCTGATGCTGCCAGCTATATCACCGGACAGGTACTATGCGTGGATGGAGGTTCTACAATCTAGCGGCGGGCAAGATATTTCTTAAGCCAGTTTTTCACAGGCGGATGAAGTAGTATAGGTTCGATGTATTAATGAATCAAAGCAGGAGGTTGAAATGGTTACATCGAAATCAAAAGAGTCTACGATGATTACCTCGAGCGAGTACAAGAAGAGGCTGAGCAGGCTGCGCCGGAATGTCTATATGGACGGCAAGCTTATCGACCGTGACCATCCACGGCTGGAAGGCGCTGTTAATGTGATTGCCAAGACCTATGACATTATCAACGACCCAGAATTCAAGGAATACGAGGATGTGCTTACTGCCACATCCCACCTCACCGGCAAGAAGATAAACCGATTCTGCAATATCCATCGCAGCATGGCTGATTTGATGGCTAAGCAGAAAATGACCAGGTTGACCTGTCATCAAGTAGGTGGCTGTATCGCTCGCTGTATGGGAATCGACTCATCGAATGCAATTTCCGTCATCTCTTATGAGGCGGACAAGGCTTACGGCACTGAATATCACAAGAGGTTTGAGAAGTGGCTCAAGGAATTCCAGGATAATGATTGCACGGCGGCATGTGCCCAAACAGATGTCAAGGGTCACCGGCCTCTGAGGCCTCATGAGCAACCAGACCCGGACCTCTATTTGCGGATTGTGGAAAAGAAGAGCGATGGCATAGTCATCAAAGGCGCCAAGGTTCATATTTCCTATTCTCCTATTGAGGAATGGATGATGGTGCTGCCTACCAGGCGTCTGACGAAGGAGGAGGGTGACTGGGCGGTTGCCTGTGCTGTTCCTGCCGACGACGACGGCGTGAAGCTTGTTGTCAGCGCTGCTAACTATGAGACCTCTGATCTGATGGGCGCTCCTGGTCCCTTCGGTTCTGCGGATGCTATGGTCATTTTCGACAATGTTTTTGTGCCCTGGGAGCGGGTATTCCTGTGTGGCGAGTATGAGTTTGGCGGTCAGCTAGCGTTGATGTTTGCCTTATACCACAGGCATAGCTATACAGGTTGCAAACCGGCTATGACTGATGTGCTAACCGGTGCCATTGCCTTGATGGCGGAGTGCAACGGCATAGAGAAGGAGCACCATGTTCGGGATAGATTGGTGGAAATGATTAGCACATCAGAGCTTTGCTATGGCGCAGGTATAGCGGCTGCTATCAACGGACAGAAGTCCGGTTCAGGGACTTACGTCCCCGATATGCTTTATTGTAACGTCAGCCGCAGGCATGCCGGTGTCAATATCTATCATGAGTTTGATGCGCTGGCCGATATCGCCGGTGGCATGCCGGCTACTTTACCCCGCGAAGGCGACTGGAATCATCCCGAAATCGGGCCGCTTATCGCCAAATACATGAAGCGGAATCCCAACATGCCGATCGAGGATATTCACCGTGCCTTCCGCTGGGTGCAGGCGATATCCTGCTCGGAGCTTGCTGGCGTCATGCAATATGCTGGCGTCCATGGCGGCGGCTCTCCCAGAATGGAGCAGATAGCTATTATGGGAAGCTATGATGTGGAGAAGACCAAGAATATCGCCAAGCGTCTATCCGGCATCAAGGTAAAAGATAAGTATTCCTTTGATAGGTTCGGCGTCAAGCCGGGAGAGAGGTAGAGGCGTTTAGCGGAATGTGACGTGCAGCTTCCAGGAATCTAGCGATAGAAGGAGGAACCGATGACATACGAAAACATTCTCTACGAGAAGAAGGACAATGTTGCCTGGATTACCCTGAATCGACCCCAGGTGCTCAACTCCCAGAACTTTGCCTTGATGAACGAGCTTACCTCAGCCTTGGAAGAGGCCAGCGCCGATGACGAGGTTCGAGTTATCGTCATCACCGGAGCTGGCGAGAAAGCCTTCAGTGCAGGCGCCGATATAAACATGTTCTTAGCCTGGTCGCCCGTTGATGCCATGCTATGGTCTAAGACGACTAAGAGACCCTACGAGTTTATCAGGGAAATCCCCAAGCCGGTGATTGCCATGGTCAACGGGCTGGCACTTGGTGGCGGCTGCGAGGTGGCTATGGCCTGCGATATTATCATCGCCTCGGAAAATGCCAGTTTCGGTCAGCCCGAGGTCAATGTGGGCGTGATTCCGGGCGCCGGTGGCACGCAGATTTTGTCCAGGCTGGTTGGCGAGAAGAAAGCTAAGGAGCTTATTTTTACCTGTGACCGCATCTCAGCCAAAGAGGCCTGTGAACGCGGACTGGTGAACAAGGTTGTGCCTGCCGACAAGCTCAAGGAAGCCGTGCTGGAAGTTATAGCCAAGATTGTCAGTAAGAGCACGGTCATAATGAAGCTGGCGAAGCTGGCGATTAACAGGTCGCTGGAAGTGCCGCTGTCGATGGGAATGCAGAGCGAGGGTGAGTTCTTCGGCCTTTGCTTTGGCACGCAGGACCAGAAGGAAGGTGCCAAGGCTTTCCTGGAAAAGAGAGCGCCGAAGTACACCGGGAAGTAGGCTATTATCCTTGGGAGCGTTTAGTCCGCCGGCGTTTTTGGCTTTCTAGCTTCCGCAGCGTCTTTTCGTCGGTGCCGAAGTGGTGAGCGATTTCGTGGCGCACCACGCTGCCTATTTCGGCTTCGATTTCGCTTTCGGTGTGGCAGATAGCCTCGATAGGCTTCTGGAAGATGGTTATCTTGTCTGGCAGGACAAGGTTATAGCTGTTCCCGCGCTCTGTGTGGGGTATCCCTTCGTAAAGTCCGAGCAACTGCCCCCTGTCTCTGGGGCGCATCCGTCCCAGTTGTGCTCTGCTAGGCCAGTCTTCTACCAGCACGTCGACGTTTTCTAGTTTGTCCTGGAATTCAGGCGGCAGTTGCTCTATGGCCCTGATTACCAGCTCTTCAAACCTTTGGCGTTCCATTCTGTGGGATATTATACATGGTTTACCCTGACGCTGGCTGAGCCAGTTCGTAGGAAAGGCTGGCCTTCATAGGAAGGTCTGGTGGGTTTGTGAACCCATCCTACGCAAATCGCTGTCGGTTTTGGCTTTGTTTGGGATTTTGGATTTGGTGCTTGGAATTCGGGAAGGTGGTTGTGGTTGACGATGCAACATCAACCATATAAAATCAGCCTGTTATGACTGCTTCAGCCAAGTACAATCCACAAGAAATCGAAAAGAAGTGGCAGGAGAAGTGGGCGGCAGACCACCTTTACGAAGTCAAGGAAGACGACCCCCGTCCCAAGTTCTATGCCCTGACCATGTTTCCTTATACCTCTGGCGATCTTCACATCGGGCACTGGTATGCCATGTCGCCTTCTGATGTTCATGCCAGGTTTATGAGGATGCGGGGCTACAACGTGCTTCATCCTATGGGTTTTGATGCCTTTGGCCTGCCGGCGGAAAATGCAGCCATCAGCCGCGGTATCCATCCTTATACCTGGACGATGGATAACGTGGAGAACATGCGTCGCCAGTTGAGGAGCATCGGTGCTATCTACGATTGGAACCGCGAGGTGGTTACCTGCCTGCCAGAATACTATAAGTGGACGCAGTGGTTTTTCCTTAAGCTCTACGAGGCCGGGCTGGCTTACCGTGGCGAGGCGCCGGTGAACTGGTGTTCTAGATGCCAGACGGTGCTGGCTAATGAGCAGGTGGTTGGTGAAGGTGAATGCGAACGCTGTGGCACGCCGGTCATCAGGAGACAACTGGAGCAGTGGTTTTTCCGGATCACCAAGTATGCCGAAGAGCTGATGGACCACAGCAAAATCGACTGGCCGGAGCGCATCCAGATAATGCAGAGAAACTGGATAGGCAAGAGCCAGGGGGCGGAGATTTCCTTTGGGCTGGAGCATCCGGGCGTTGATGCCAAAGAGATAAGGGTGTTTACCACCCGCCCCGATACTATCTATGGCGTGACCTTCTTTGTCATGGCGCCGGAGCATCCGCTGGTTCCCAGGCTGACCACGCCGGAGCGTAGGGCTGAGGTGGAGAAGTACATTAGCCAGACATTGAGGCAGACGGAGATTGAAAGGACGTCCACCGAAAAGGAAAAGCACGGCGTCTTCCTGGGGAGCTATGTTATCAATAAGCTCACCGGTGAGAAGGTGCCGATATTCATAGCTGACTATGTACTGTTGAGCTATGGCACCGGGGCGGTCATGGGCGTACCGGCGCATGACCAGCGCGATTTTGAGTTTGCCAAGAAGTACGGATTGCCTATCAGGGTGGTTATAGCGCCACCGGGTTGGAAGGGTGAGGAACTGGAGGCTGCCTACATCGATGATGGCACCATGGTGAATTCGGCGCAGTTCGATGGCATGCCCGGAGATAAGGGCTTTGAGGCTATTTGCGACTACATGGAATCGAAGGGCTATGGCAAGCGCGCCGTGACTTATCGGATTCGCGATTGGCTTATTTCCCGCCAGCGCTACTGGGGTGCGCCTATCCCTATGGTCTATTGTGACAAGTGCGGTATCGTGCCGGTGCCGGAAAAGGACTTGCCCGTCCTGCTGCCGCAGGATGCCGAGTTTAAGCCTACCGGGGAGTCGCCGCTGAAATACTGCGAGTCTTTTGTCAATGCCACCTGTCCAAAGTGCAAGGCGCCGGCAAAGCGGGAGACCGACACCATGGACACCTTCATGTGCTCCTCATGGTATTTCCTACGCTATACCAGCCCGGGGGTGGATGATTATCCCTTCGACAAGAAAAAGCTGAAGTACTGGATGCCGGTGGATTTGTACACCGGTGGGGCGGAACATGCCACCATGCACTTGCTTTATGCCAGGTTCTTCGTAAAGGCGATTCGGGATTGCGGGATTGTGGATTTCGATGAGCCATTCATTAAGCTGTTCAATCAGGGGACGATAATCTACCAGGGCGACAAGATGAGCAAGTCCAAGGGCAACGTGGTGACTCCTGATGACTATGTTTCCACGCTGGGGGCTGATGCTGTGCGGGCTTATATTATGTTCGTGGGGCCTTGGGAGTTGGGTGGGGAGTGGAACGACAACGGCATCGTGGGCATGAGCCGCTGGCTGAACCGAGCCTGGAACCTGGTGACCGCCGATTATGCGGCGAAAGCTGTTGACTCCGAGGCGGAGAAAGAGCTGACCCGCCTTATCCACCAGACGATACGAAAGGCTACCATAGACATGGACCGCTTCCGTTTCAACACCATGCTGGCGGCATTGATGGAATTTACAAACTTTTTGGGGAAGGTGCAGGAGCAAGGCACTGTTTCTGTTTCATTGTGGAAAGAGGCCATTGCAAAGTTGCTGCTGCTGCTGGCGCCGACAGCGCCGCACCTGGCTGAGGAGCTTTGGGCAAAGACGGGACATGCTTACAGCATCCACAACCAGCCCTGGCCCAAGTGGGACGAGGCTCTGGCTAAAGAGGAAGAGGTCACGCTGGTCATCCAGGTCAACGGCAAGCTCAGGGACAAGCTCACGGTGCCGGTATCCATCACTGAAGCCGAAGCCAAAGAGCTGGCGCTGGGCAGGGAGCGGGTGAGGGCTTACGTCGAGGGCAAGAAAATCAGCAAGGTTATCTATGTTCCACAAAAGTTGGTGAGTATAGTGGTGGGGTAGGGTGACTAAGATGGTATAAATGAATAATTAGCTTTGGTCATGTATAGGGTATAATACAGCAGATGAGGTAAACATATGGCGAAAAAAGGTACAACCGTTATCGTGGGGGAAATGATTGGAATTAAGGGCTGTTTAGCTCGACACGATATAGTCAGAAAAGTGGTAAACACATTTATTGATTCCGAAAGTCAAGTACGGGGGAAAGGGATAAAATTTCGTTACCCAGTGGAGAACTTGCCTGATGGTAAGCAGCTTTTTATTTTTAGACCAGGGGGTCTAAATAAGTGGAATTTTGATTTCAAGGTGGAAGTGACAGAGGAATTAGGACTTGGGAAAGGCTCGCACGATGAAATTGTGCTAGATTTCCGGAATAAGAAACATGAAAATATGCACAAATTCAATGTGCTTTTGCGGGCACTCGCTGAGATTTATGAAAGTTCGGAGAATGATATTGATAGTCTATTGAGAAGTTATCCTGACTTAAAGGTATCATTTCAGACAGGTGCAAACGTTGAGATTATCCTGAAAGTGATAAAGTGGATGTTCATCATGGAAGATATTGTTTATTGGAATTACCAGGGTCGATCGATGTTGTATAATGCATTAAAGGAAGTATAGATGCGAGTTGCAAGCAATATCGAGGATTATTTAAATAAGGTGTTTCTAAAAGACATAATGGATCTTTTGAAAGAATTACCCGATGGAAGCGTTGATATGGTTTACGGGGATCCTGATTATAATGTGGGCGTGAATTACGGAGATAGGTCTTATACCAAGACCTTTGATGAATATATTCAGTGGTATATTGGATTGGCAAGGGAATCTTTGAGGGTTTTAAAAGACCCAGGAAATATGTTTTTGATAAATTATCCAAAACAAAATGCTTATTTAAGGGTTAGATATTTAGATGAAGCATGTTATCAAGTTTACGATTATGCTTGGGTATACAATACAAATGTAGGACACACCCCAAAGCGCTTTACAACAGCCCATAGAAGCATCCTGCATTGTCTAAAGACAAAGTACAATAAATTTTATAAAGATGAGGTTGCAGTCCCTTATAAGAATCCGACAGACAAACGAATTTTAAGAAACTTGGCTAATGGTTCGAAAGGAAGAATGCCATACGATTGGCTCTATTTTGACTTAGTTAAGAATGTAAGTAGAGAGAAGACATTTCATGCTTGCCAGATTCCCCAAAAACTTTCTGAACTGTTAGTCAAGTCCTGTACGATGCCTAATGATGTTGTTTTAATTCTTTTTGGTGGGAGTGGTTCTGAGATAGAAGTTTGCAAAGTCCTCAATCGGCAATATATTTCAGCTGAGATAGATGAGAAATATTATAAAATGATTCTTGATAGGTTGAGTAAAGGACGTATTGAAGAAAAATACAAATTAAATTTGAAAAGATACGAGATGAAAAATATTGAGTGTCAACTTACACTTCTCGAAGAGCAGCGGGAATATTTAACAAATAAGTAAACCAGAAAAGATTTGTCTCTCCTTGTCAGACCTGCCTATGTCATATAGTTGCTAGTCAACAATAGTGGTGAGGTAGGGAAAGGCAGAAGGAATTGAGGGCGTGTATAGACGGCTCTTTTCTGAAAAAGTGGATTTAATCCTCAAATCTAGAGAGACAGCTCTTGCTGCTGTTCAGATATATAATAATCCTCTCGCAACTTTCAAAACAGAGGCATTCATTGTTCTTTTTATTATTGCTTGGACGTATCTTCTTCATGCGTATTACAGGTCGGAAGGAATCGATTACCGTTGCTATACAATTCCCAAGAAACGAAAGCGATTCACAAGAAATCCTGATGGCAGTATTCGGCATTGGAACCTTACGGAGTGTATTTTGAAGCTAGAATGTCCCCTCGATAAAAACACTTCAAATAACCTTAGATTTCTTATAGGATTGCGGAATCAAATTGAGCATAGGAAGGCTAGTGGTCTCGACTCTTACTTGTCAGCACGTTATCAGGCTTGTGCTTTGAATTTCAATTACTATTTAAAGGAATTATTTGGTCAAAGATACTCGCTTGATAGGAATTTGGCTCTGAGTCTGCAGTTTGCGGAATTAGATTACATGCAAGCACAGGTGATTAAGGACAGGGAAGGAATGATTCCAAAAGAGATTCATTCTTACATCGCAACCTTTGATAATTCTCTTACCGATGATGAACTAAAGAGTGATAGATTTGCCTATCGGCTTTTGTTTTCAAAAGTTGTTGCAAAAAGACAGGGGCAGGCAGATAGAGTGATTGAATTCATTGATCCTGACTCACCGCTGGCTAAAAATATATCAAAAGAATATTGGGTGAGGGAGGATAGAGAGAAGCCTAAGTTCTTAAGAAAGGATGTCTTACAAAAAGTACAGTCTGCGGGCTATGTCGGTTTTGGATCTTCTTAGCATACTGAATTCTGGAAGAAACACGATGGGAAAAATCCTGCCAGAGGGTTTGGCGTTGAAGTCTGTGGGACATGGTATTGGTATCAAAATTGGGTCGACTTCATTCTGAAAGAATTGCAGAGATGATGAATATTTGGGTCATTCTACCTGTATGGCTTTGCTACGATAATGGCGGTGTAGACATGGCACTGAAAACTGCATTAATAGTCATACTGTGCATCCTGGCGTTTCCTATTTTATGGATCTCCGTGGTCAAGTTGATACGGAAGTTGTATCCGTTTCCGGCGCCGGCGATTATCGGGCGGTTTCTGGATAGCGGCTACCGCAGGAGAATTCAGCTGCCGAGCCAACTGATAGAGAGGAGCGGTATCAGGGAGGGGATGAAAGTCCTGGATTTGGGCTGTGGCAGCGGCGCCTTCACTCCCTTTATTGCTCGCACAGTTGGCGAGAAGGGCAAGGTGTATGCCCTTGATATACAGGCGGATATGCTGGCACAACTGGAAAGGAAACTGGCTAAGCCGGAAAACAGGGACATAAAGAATGTGAAGCTGGTCAGGGCTAACGCCTACGAGTTGCCCTTCGACGATGGCTTTTTTGATTTGGTTTACATGGTGACGGTGCTCCAGGAGATACCGGATAGGAAACGTGCTCTGCAAGAGGTGGGGAGAGTGCTGAAGAAGGGTGGCATTCTGGCGGTGACCGAGCTGTTCCCCGACCCCGATTATCCCTGGAAGTCCACCACCATAAAGCTGGGGACAGAGAATGGTTTTGTGGTGGACAAGACATCGGGGAATTTTTTCAATTATACGGTGAGGTTTAAGAAGCTATAGGGTGGCTGTGAGATTGCCACGCTTCGCTCGCAATAACAGATACGAATGCAAAAATCATGAAAGGCAGGGTCACCTGTGGGCAGGTGACACCTAGGGGAATACGGTGAGGTTTCATAAGCAGAGAGGCAAGTTGCAAGATGCAAGAGATGAGAAAACTTGAGGCTCATAGTTGAGGGTAGGCTATGGGATTGCTTCGTCGTCCTTCCACTGAAGGACTCCTCGCAATGACGGCTTGGATGTTTGGGCGCAAAAGGCAACCTGATTTTGATATACTCTAATCTGGAGGTGAAGCCATGATTGACGCATTATTGACAGAGCAACAGCAGAAATTGAAGGACGAGGTGAGGGAATTTGTGAAGAAGGTGCCACGGCAGTTGCTGCTGGATATGGATGCGGACAGGGTTCGTTATCCCAAGCAGTATGTTGTCGACCTGGCCGAGCAGAACCTGCTGGGCTTGCGGTTCCCCCAGAAGTATGGCGGCAGGGGCTTGAAATGGGTTGACGAGATGGCTGCCCTGGAAGAAATCAGCGTGCTTCCTGCATCCTTTGGGTGCCTGTTTGCGCTGGTTAGCATCGTCGGTGAAGCGCTTAATGTCTTTGGAGCAGAGGAACAGAAGAAGAAGTACCTGGCGCCTTTGCTCAAGGGGAATAAATTCTGTGCTGAGGCGCTTACCGAGCCACGTGGCGGGTCCGATTTCTTCGGCGCTACCACGGTGGCTAAGAAGCAAGGGGACTATTACATTTTGAACGGGCAGAAGCGGTTTGTGGTTGGCGCTGAAGGGGCGGACATCTTCTTTGTTTATGCCAGGACGGGTTCTGGTGATCCGCGCCAGTCGATAAGTGGCTTCATTGTGGAGAGGGATAAGACTGTAGAGGCTAAGTATCTCTATGGACTATTGGGCACCAGGGGTGGTGGGGCTGGAAGGTTGATTTTCAGAGATACCAAGGTGCCGGCGGAGAACCTGGTCCTGGGCGAGAATAAAGGTGGAGAGGTGTTCAACCAAATGATGATACCGGAAAGGATGACGTCAGCAGCCGGTTCACTGGGTGGGGCTAGAGAGGCACTGGAGATTGCTGCACGGTATAGCGACAAGAGAAAGGCTTTTGGCACGACGATACGCAACTTTGAGGCTGTGAGCTTCAAGGTGGCGGATAGCATCACCAAGCTGGATGCAGCCAGGTGCCTGACATACGGAGCGGCTACTGCTGTGGACAAGCTGGGGAGCACTGGTTACACGCGGCGGTTGGTCTCTGAAGCCAAGAAGTTCGCCACACAGGCAGCCTGGGAGGTGATTAACGATGCTATGCAGATTATGGGAGGCATCGGGTACACCAATGTCTATCCCATTGAGAGGATGCTGCGCGATTGCCGGCTCACTATGATATGGACAGGCACGAACGAGATAATGAACCTGATTATCCAGCATGAGTATTATAGAGAGGCGTTGAAGCAGCGCAAGAACGTCAGGGATGTGGAAGATGATGCCCCAGAGTCCCGGGCTGAGGACGAGAAGATATACGAGTAGGTGTTTGCACCGAGAGGCAAGTTGCAGGTTGCAAGTTGCAAGAGGTGAGAGAGCTTGAAACTGGCGGGTTTGTTCGCTCTTCGGACAGACCTGAAGGTCTGTCCCTACGTTTGGGGAATCGTAGGCTGCGCATTGGCGTGCTACAATAGATGGC
>VGOO01000040.1 GCA_016875925.1 Chloroflexota bacterium | reverse complement strand
GGCAAACAGGCCAGCGCTACCATCAGCCTTATCCGCAGTACCATTGCGCAGCTATGGGGCGAATCTCCTTCCCAAGCCATTCGCATACTATACGGTGGCAGCGTGACTGGAGACAACATTGCTGAGTTTATTTCTGAGCCTGAAATAGATGGTGCTCTTGTCGGTGGGGCCAGTCTCAAAGCCGACGATTTCGCCAGCATAGTTCGACAAACAGCAAGCATTAAGTCAGCTTCGTGATGCCTCTCATTGCTGTAGTTGGGCCAACAGCGGTCGGCAAAAGCAAGCTTGCCTTGCACTTGTCACAGCGCTTTCGTGGCGAGATAGTTAGCGCAGACAGCCGTCAGGTGTATCGTTATATGGACATCGGCACTGCTAAGCCAAGTTTGGCGGAGCGTCATCTTATACCACACCATCTCATCGATATAGCCGATCCCGACGAGCCATTCAGTCTTACAATGTTTCAGGTGTCAGCTCACGCAGCTATAGACGATATCGAGGCGCGAAGAAAAATTCCATTTCTGGTCGGCGGCAGCGGGTTGTATGTTTGGTCTGTACTGGAGGGGTGGCGAGTGCCGCACGTACCTCCCGATAGGAAGCTGCGACAAAGCCTTGAGCAAAAAGCTGCTGTCGAAGGCAACTATGCACTGTATCAAGAATTGCAACAAGCGGATCCAGTTGCTGCTGCCAAGATTATGCCCGGCAACACACGCAGGATTATCAGGGCTCTAGAAGTCTATCTTGCGACTGGCAAACCAGCTTCGCAGCTATGGCAGAAACGGGGTCTGGACTTCCCTGTTCTCATTATAGGGTTGACCACAGCACGGAGCCATTTGTATCATATGATTGATTCACGCATTGATGAGATGATAGAGAAAGGGCTCGTCGAAGAAGTGCGGGGGCTATTGATAAAGGGCTATGATCTCAGCCTTCCGTCAATGTCGAGCATCGGCTATCGCCAGGTTGGAATGTTTTTAGGAGGAAAACTGGATTTAGCTTCAGCGATAGAACAAACTAAGCATGGTACGCATCGGATTGCGCGGCACCAGTATGCCTGGTTTCGCTTGTCTGATGAAAGAATAGGTTGGCTCGACATACGGGAGAATTTAGAAAACGAGGCAGGCAAGGCAGTAGAAAAATTTCTCGACCAGTTTGGAAGCTGGAGCACACCATGAAGTTTGACAAGCTACAGGCCACGGGTAATGATTTCATACTGGTGGATGCCCGCAATGGTGAATTGGGGTGGGCAAAACTAGCCAAGGCTATGTGCCAGCGACAATTTGGTGTAGGTGCCGATGGCCTGATTGCAATATTGCCGTCCCAAAAGGCCATGTTCAGGATGCGTCTGTTTAATCCGGATGGGTCTGAAGCTGAAGTTAGCGGAAACGGGTTGCGTTGTTTTGCCAAATATGTTGTTGACAAAAAAATAGCCACAGGGCACGATTTAACCGTGGAGACGTTAGCAGGGATAAGAACCATAAAAACTCATAAGTCGCAGAGCAAGGTGGACAGTGCTGAAGTCAACATGGGAAAGCCCCGTTTTAAGCCTGTAGACATACCTGTCAATATATCGGCGAATAAACCAACTAGCAACGATAACATCACGCCAATTCTGGAACACAGCCTAACTGTTAGTGGGAAGGAGCTTCCTCTGTGCTTTGTATCCATGGGCAATCCGCATGCAGTGTCATTCATTCAAGAGCCAGTGACTGATTTCCCACTGACCACAATTGGCCCGCATGTGGAAAACCATCCCATATTTCCTGAGCGTGCCAATTTTGAAATCGCCAGTGTGCTGAGTCGGGACAAGATAGAGGCGAGGGTATGGGAGAGGGGAGCAGGCGAAACCCTTTCCTGTGGTAGCGGAGCTTGTGCTATAGCGGTCGCTGCTATGATGAAAGGATTGGTCGGGGATAATGTTGACATAACATTACCTGGCGGGAGGTTGACCGTAACATGGGACAGGGTAGGGGAGGTAGTTCTGGCAGGACCAGTTGAGGAGGTTTTTACTGGAGAGTGGTTGAAATGAGACTTTCGCATCGCCTAGACAAACTTCCGCCTTATCTGTTTGTCGAAATCAATCGAAAAATCGCCGAGAAGCGTGCCAAAGGCGAAGACGTTCTCAGCTTTGCCATCGGTGACCCGGATATACCGACTCCTGATTACATAATAGACCGGTTGTGCAGGGCAGCCCAAGACCCATCAAACCATCGCTATCCTGAGACGTCTGGCTTGCCTGAGCTTTGCCTGGCAATCGCCAAGTGGTATCAGAGGCGTTTCGGTGTTGAGCTTGATGTGAGCAAGGAAGTTTTGCCTCTAATTGGCTCCAAAGAAGGTATTGGACATATTTCCTTTTGTTTCATTGATACTGGGGATATAGCCTTGGTGCCTGACCCTAGCTACCCTGTATACTCGATGAGCACCTTGCTGGCCGGCGGTGAACCTTACTATATGCCCTTGAAAGAAGAAAATGGCTTCTTGCCTGATTTCACAGTTATACCTGCTGCTGTTGCCAAAAAGGCCAAGCTGCTATGGCTTAATTATCCCAACAATCCCACTGGGGCAACGGCAGAACCCATTTTTTTCAAGATGGCAGTGGATTTTGCCAAAAAGCACAATCTGGCGATATGTCATGATGCACCATATACCGAGGTGGCTTATGACGGTTACAAACCGTCTAGCTTTATGCAAGTGCCTGGTGCGAAGGAGGTTGGCATCGAATTCCACTCTCTATCTAAGACCTATAATATGACTGGCTGGCGGATAGGCATGGCAGTAGGTAATGCGCAAATGCTAGATGCGCTTTTTCGCTTGAAGTCCAACTTGGACTCTGGAATCCCACAGGCAATCCAAATCGCGGCCATCGAGGCTCTGAATGGACCGAGCTATTTTACGGAAAAGCAAAATGCCGTCTATCAGCGACGCAGGGACAAACTGGTAAAGGCACTTAATGAGATCGGACTGAAGGCTACTCCGCCAAAAGCCAGCTTCTATGTCTGGGGCAGAGTCCCGCCTGGATATACCTCGATACAGTTTGCCACCGAGCTTCTAGATAAGGCTAATGTGGCAGTCACCCCTGGCGTAGGTTATGGCAGTGTGGGAGAAGGCTACGTTCGCTTCTCTTTGACCTTGCCTGATGAGCGTCTCGACGATGGTATCCGTCGTTTGCTGCTTTGGAGCAAAAGCGCTAGGTAATAATGTCTAGGTTTGATCGTCAAACCTTTCCCACCACGCAAGCAGAGCCTGAGCAGGCTTTCCTGGTAGGAGTTGAACCAAAGAATTCTGATAGCAACTGGCCCATCGAGGGCTCGATGGCTGAATTATCTTATCTGGCACAGACTGCAGGAGCGCAGGTTGTGGGCAAGCTGACCCAGAAGGTAGAAAGTCCTTCGCCATCGCATTATCTCGGTAAGGGAAAGCTCAAAGAGCTGATTGCAATCAGGCAGCAATATCCTTATTCGGTTGTCATCTTTAACGACGAGCTATCGCCTCGACAGCAGAGGAATCTCGAGGATGCACTTCAGGTAAAGGTTATTGACCGCACTGCTTTAATTCTTGATATTTTTGCCAGGAGGGCCAAGACGCGCGAAGGGCAGCTCCAAGTCGAATTGGCTCAACACCAGTACCTGTTACCGCGTCTTGCTGGCCAGTGGAGCCACCTTGAACGTCTCGGTGGCGGCATAGGTACCAGGGGGCCTGGTGAATCACAGTTAGAGACAGATCGCAGGCTTATCCGAAACCGCATACACCGCCTTAATACACAAATTGAGGCAGTACGACAACATCGCGCGTTATACAGGCAAAAGCGAAAAAAGAATCGAATACCGGTTGTTGCGCTTGTTGGCTATACCAATGCTGGCAAAAGCACATTGCTCAATGCATTGAGTAATGCCGGCGTGCCAGTAGAGAACAGGCTCTTCTCCACATTGGACCCCGTAACTAGGCGCCTGACACTTCCGGATAAGAGGTACTTTTTACTCACAGATACAGTGGGCTTCATACATAAGCTACCACCATCAATTGTAGCTGCCTTTAGGGCTACGCTGGAGGAGTTAGAAGAGGCTGACTTACTCTTACATATTGTTGACATAACGCATATCAACGCACCTGAGCAATTTCAGACTGTGGAAAAAATACTTGCCGATTTGCATCTGGACACTAAACCGCGCTTAGTTGTAGTCAACAAGCTCGACCTGGTAGTACAGGGCGAAGCCGAACTGAAGTCAATATCTTTGCCGTTGACATTGCCGCATATTCAGGCAGTCATGGTTTCCGCTTACAAGGCCTGGGGCCTGGACGAGCTGCTGCATAAGATAGCTGAATATTTGGACATAGCACAACCATCAGAAACCAGAGTGAGGGTTGATGCCACAGCCGCAAGCCGCAATTGATTATGCCAAATGCCGACCTCGAGAATGCGGGGATGGCATCTGCTTGGCTGCCAAAGAATGCCCAAACAAGATTCTGCGTCAGGAATCAGCCTTCGAATATCCATTTTCACATCCATCACGATATTGCCGGGGATGTGCCAAATGTGCCCAGGCTTGCCCCTTCGGCGCAGTCAAGATAGCCTGACGCTGCCTTATCACATCAAATATCCCCGCGGGGATCAACGACATCCTTGACAAACAGGGTTTCATGATGTAGCATATGACTGAGTATAATATCTCTTACACTCATTAAAGGAAGGCCGGGCGATATGTTGCCATATCTCGATGATTTTCTGTTGAATCTGCAAGTTAACAATTATTCGACAAAAACGGTTTACAACTACGAACGAGACCTGAGAGTTTTTGATAAATTTTTGGTCGAAAGCAACTGCCAGTTCGAAAAAATCAACAAAAAAAATGTTACCTACTATAAAGCGTATTTAGTTTCACGTGATCGCAAGACAGCTATCTTAAATGAACATGGGGAAGAGGAACTTGCTTCAAAGTCGGTGAACCGGATGCTGTCAGCCCTACGTTCCTATCTCCGATATTTATTGGATATGGACTATCCCTGCCCTCTTCCTCCTGAATCTGTTAAATTAACAAAAGGAGTGAGGGAGCACCCTCAGGTAGCTGAGCTAGATGCTCTCACGAAATTGATTGAGTCCCCATCACAATTTGAGATAGAGCCAAAAGTGGCTCTGAGAAATCGGGCGATGCTGGAAGTGCTTTTTGCAACCGGAATGCGCATCTCGGAATTATGTGCTCTAAACCGTAGTCAAATTGACGCCAGTGGCCGCATTTTTATCTTGGGTAAAGGCAAAAAGCAGCGCTTTGTGTATCTTACTCCGCGTGCCCACGAGCATCTCAACAATTACCTGCGAGCTCGGAATGATAATGCACCGGCATTATTTGTTCCCTATGCAGGGAAGAATGCATCCAGCCGAAAAAGAAGGATTTCTACTAATTACCTCCAGGAACGTATCAAGAGATACAGGGAAAAGCTTGGAATAAATGTTCCAACGTCAGCCCACTCGTTAAGGCATGGTTTTGCAACGTATCTAGCGGAAAAGGGAGCCAACCCCGCCGCCATCCAGATTTTGCTTGGGCATGAGTCGCTTGATACTACTACTCGTTATGTACATGCGTCTGACAGGTATGCCGAGGAAACGCACAAGAAATTTCATCCCTTGGCTTGAAACATCTTATGTGAAACGTGGTGCACAAGAGTGAGAGGAAATTTTAGTGGACAGAAACAAAGTTACGCTTGACAATGTGCGAGAAGGACTCGAAAGATTTAACAGAAAACATGGCCATTACCCATCAGCCCATGAAATTGACGACTGCCCATATTTGCCATCGTCGAGACAGATACAGCGAAAACTCGGTGGCCTGAAGAAGAGCCGTGAAGTTCTTAACCTGAGTGATCTCGACTACCGCAGTGGGAGTCGTCGCCAAGCTATGATTAACAGGTTCCTTAAGCTATTCATGAGCGCGGAAAAAGAGACCAGGGAATTCCTTGACAAGAGGTACGGCGAGATATGTGTCCACGAAGAAAAGAAATACGGGGATGGTAGAAATAGAGTTGATTTCTTTGTATACGGAAAGGAAAACTTCGCGGTGGAAGTGTTTAATACCTATTCTTTACGAAATCTAATCGCCAATCTGAATATTAAGCTGCATAGGTTCAATGGTTTTCCGTTTAAACTGTATTTTGTCGTTACGTGTGGTGAATTCTCACAAGGCAGTATTGACGTGTTAATTCATAAAAAGAAAAATTTACCAACGCCGGCGAATATGAAATGCCTAACTCTTGAAGAATTCAAGAAGGAGTGCCTGAACAGCCTACCACCCTTACCCATTAAGACGAAATACTGCAGAATGTATCCCTACAAGGCAGCATTAATTGATTAAGTTTGTAGAAGGTGCACCAGGCTTTTCACAGCAGAAATAAATAGGCAGCGACGTGCCACGTTATGTCAACTTATCAGCGTGTGATCGTTTCTGGTGGCCAGCCACTAGCCCATCTGAGACCCTGAGAAAAATATCAACAATCTTTGGATCGAACTGTCGCCCTTTGCCCTTCTCCATCTCTGCGCGAGCAACTTCAATATCCAGAGCCTTTCTGTAAGGCCTGTTTGAGGTCATAGCATCGTAGGCATCAATCACAGCTAGGAGTCTAGAGCCAACGGAAAACCGCTTCATTACGGGGTCGCCAGACTGTTTGGATGATCTAGCTCCATTCGCGTTTGGGTCGGCTGCCAAGCCGTCAGGGTAGCCAGTGCCATCGTAACGCTCATGATGGTGCCTTACCATTTCCAGGATTTCCTCATCTTCCACTATGGGACGTAATATTCTCTCCCCTATTTCGCAGTGAGCCATAACGTGCCGGTATTCATCCTCAGTGAGTTTCCCAGGCTTTCCGAGAATCGATTCTGAGACTCCTATCTTGCCAATGTCGTGTACTAGGCTGGCTAGCCTTATTTTCTCGACCATCTCATCGGGCAACCCCATCTCGCGTGCAATTACCACCGCCGAAGAGGTTACTCTTTCCGAATGGCCTCTAGTGTACTCGTCTTTAGCCTCTAGAGCTACAGCCAGGGACATTATAGAGTTCAAAAACGATTCGCGTATCTTCTCCGTCTGCTCTTGAACTTTTTTCTCGAGGTGGAGCTGATAGTCCCTATTTTCACGTACCAGTCTTCTTTTTTCTAATGCTCGGTTTACGCTGAGCATCAGTATATTGAGTTCAACTGGTTTTATGATGTAGTCATAGGCACCCAGCTTCATGGATTGAATTGCAGTTTCCACGTTGCTAATAGCTGTAACCATAATGACTGCTATGTCTGGATATTTTGAGGCAATTTCCTGAAGCACCTCAGTTCCCGATTTCACAGGCATGCTGATGTCCAGCAATACAAGGTCAAAGTCCCTTTCATCAATCTTCTTTAAAGCAATGTTGCCGTTAGCAGCCTCATCGCAGTAATATCCTACTTGGGTTAGCTTGCGTAATATGATGCCCCTGACAGAAGACTCGTCATCGACTATCAGAATACTCGCCTTGGCGTTTCCTTTATTCATAGTTTGCCTGTGCCGCAACCAAAAGCCTTTTCCCTAGTCCTGATGTAATGTTGACATACCACATTTGGCAATGTCAAGCCAAAGGGAACGTATGACTCTGTTATAATAATATAATAATAGTAGTAGCCCCAATTAGGTTTTGCTAAATTGTTCCTCCAAAAGCTGAGGTAAAAGGTGATGGACAAGTATGATGTTATTGTAGTTGGTGGCGGACCTGCTGGCCTTACTGCGGGCTTGTACGCTTCGCGTGCTGGCCTAAAGACATTGCTTCTAGAGCGCTCTATCCTCGGAGGCCAGATAATCAACGCTCAACATGTTGAGAACTATCCGGGCTTTCCTAATGGCATCTCTGGGTTTGAGCTCGCTTCTTTGATGCAGCAGCAGGCCACGAAGTACGGGTTAGGAATCGCCACTGCTGATGTTGCCACGGTAAAGTCCGACGAGAAATATGGCATTCTGACTAACGATAGCACTTTTGAAGCAGAGGCGCTCATCATCGCTGCAGGGTCTGAGCACCGCAAGCTAGCGGTACAAGGAGAAGCTAAGCTGGTTGGGCGTGGTATATCTTATTGCGCTACTTGTGATGGTTTTCTATTCCGGGATCAGGACGTAGCAGTGGTTGGTGGTGGTGACACTGCCCTTACCGATGCTTTGGAACTGAGCCAACATGCCAAGACTGTGTATGTAGTGCATCGGCGTGACCAGCTTAGAGCAGGACAGGTCCTTCAGCAGCGGGCCTTCAGCGACCCTAAAATCAAATTCATTTGGGACACGGTGGTCGAGGATGTAACAGGAGAACCTATGGTCAGTGCCATTAAGCTACGCAATGTTAAGACAGGGGAAACGTCCGTGCTGCAACTTGCCGGTGTGTTTGTGGCAATTGGACTTGTCCCTAATAGCCAACCTTTTTCTGAGCTAGTAAAACTGGATGAGACAGGACATGTTATCACTGATGAGCTGATGGCGACGTCGGCCTCTGGTATCTTTGCTGCTGGCGACATACGCAAGAACTCAGCACGACAGGTCTCCAGCGCTGTTGGTGACGGCGCTACGGCAGCGATATCAGCCTTCAGGTATCTCAAGGAGCGCTAGTAGCATCTGTTGCTAACTCATTTGTGTCCCGCCGCAGTCATCTTGCCGTCACTTCTCTAGCTCCTTGCGCAGGGCACGGAACAACTCCGTTTCACTGGTAGCGTGAGCCTCAAGATGTTTTCTCGTGTGGCGGATATGTGCTCGCAGAGCGTATGCTTTGCTTTCCCATACTTCTCGTGATAAGCTGCTGCCGAGCAGTTCAGAAGCCATTTCTTCTGATCTCCTGATGCGCCTTCTGAAATCATCATGTTCTTCCAGCAGCAGTGCGAAGGCCAGAGCAAGTGACTTGGAGCGTTTCTCAAAGACGGCTAGAATGGCTTTCTCCTCGCGCTCAAAATGCTGGTTCAACGCCTTATCCACCTTCTCCAGCGATTTATGCAAATTCTTCAGATTTTGCTTCCTATCATCTAGCCTTCCCACCACAAATTCCTCCACTGGGCGCTCTAGCTCTAATATTGCGGCCACGTCATTGGCTATCCCTTCCGAAGTTTGTATTCCAGCCATGATTTGCTCGTGCTCTTTGATTGTTTGCTCGATCAGTGTTAATGTCGCTTCCATATACTCCATCTCCTCTGGTGTTGTGTTATATGAATAAGTGTCCGTGCCGCATACGTTGTAAAATGCCAAGAGTGGCTTGTTGCTTTGTTCACCTAAACTTCGACATAATCCCGCAGTGAACGTGATTGGGCATGTAAGAAATAAACCGGTTTGATTAGCTACTAACCATCACTGGGCTCGGCAGGGTTCGAACCTGCGACCAACCGGTTATGAGCCGGTCGCTCTGCCACTGAGCTACGAGCCCGCAAGCAAAATATGGGACAATGCAATTTAGATTTATGTGGTACAGCCTATCATGCACTAGCACTCGAAGGCTATCACACCGCGTTCATAAGTATATCACAGGTTTGTAGTGCTGTGTGAATTGCATCTTAGCTTGCCCAACATCCCCACGGTGCTACGAGTTTCATGCTTGACTACGATGCGCGCCCCCAGTAAAATTAGCAGTTGAATAGCGAGACTGCTAATGCACTTTTGGAGTACAAAAGACTATTGTAGTCTAGGCTTTTACAAGCTATCTACTCAAAGGGACTAAGATGCCTATCTATGAGTATGTCTGCTCAAGGTGTAATCATAGATTTGAACTTCGTCAAAGCTTCGGTGCTGAATCTGCGACATCTTGCCCACGATGTCACAATGGAGCACAGCGGCTTTTTGCCCCAGTGCCCATAATCTTCAAGGGATCGGGATTTTATGTGACCGACAGCAAGAAGAGCAGTGCGCCGGCTGGCGAAGTGAAAGCTAAAGACACTGCCGAAGCAGAGAAGACTGAGAAACCTGAGAGAAAAGAGAATTAGAGGACTTTGAGCTCTTGAAGAATGGTGCTCCAATCAAATCCCTTGGTGTCGGTACGTAAAGCGAAAAGTTGCTCGCCGAGATTTCCCTGTGTTACACTCAAATTCAGTCCCTGTAGCTCAGTGGACAGAGCGGCTGCCTTCTAAGCAGCGGGTCGTGGGTTCGAATCCCTCCAGGGACGCCACAAGCGATTTCTGTAAATCACTGATGGCTGTTGCCTTTACGGGACGATGCGTTGAAGACAGGCTTTGCCTGGGATGGATGCGCTGACAAAATTACCTGATGACTGCTTCCATCGACTTCTTGTTTCAAATCTGGGTCATGCTTGCGAAAGATGTCTAGCATGATCACATTGTCACTCAATAACTCAGCTACAAATGTTTTGATGCCCTGTTCTTTGGCTATCATAGAAAGCATTCTCAGGAGATGAGTCCCAATCCCTTTCCCTTGTTCCCTGTCCTCGACCACAAAAGCCACCTCTGCAGAGTCATAGCAAGGTAAACAGCTATAGCGTCCTATGGCGACAATTTCGGCGCGCTCCCCACGCCACATTTCTGCAACTAGGCCAAACGTATTGTGATAGTCAACGCAGCAGTACTGGTCGAGTTCGTCAGGAGCAAGCCTGGTCTTAACGTAATGAAATCGCAAAAACCGTGTCTCAGGGCTGAGGCGATCGAAGAAAGCCAGAATAGCTGTCTTATCTAAGCTACAGATAGGTCGTAGCAGTGCTCGCCTGCCATCGAGCAGTTCCACCCACTGCTGACAATTCGCCATAGAATTATTTAAATCTGCCGACATCCCCCGATCCTCTAAGACGCGCCTTATAAATACTAACCCAGGATGTAGACCACGATTTAGTTGTCTCCATTCTATAATTGATGAGAGAAAGATGCAACAATCTGGCCGGAGGTCATCCTGGTCTTGCATCTTGGGCTTAGAAGTTTGCTCAGATTGAGCAAAGCCGTTAGAATTTGACAGTATAGATCTGAATGCAAATCTGCGGGAGGATAATATGGGGAAAATATATATCATCGATGTTACTAATCGGGATGGAGTTCAAACAGCACGACTTGGGCTGTCAAAGCTTGAGAAAACGATTATGAACATTTATCTGAACGAGATGGGTGTATTCCAGTCGGAATTCGGGTTTCCCACTACTAAACACGAAACATATTATCTACAAGCGAACTTGGAACTGGCAGAGATGGGTGTTTTGAAACCGATTCGCTTGGGTGGTTGGATAAGGGCAACAGTTGGTGATGTAAAGACTGCTTTCAAATACGTGCCGGGGATTAAGCATCTAAATATTTCCATTTCAACTTCGGACCAGATGATTCAAGGCAAGTTCCTGGGAAGGAAAACCAGGGATGATATTATCCAGATGATGGTCGAAGCTCTCGAGGCTGCGCGATCCCTTGGCGCTGAGGCAGTGGGTGTGAATGCCGAAGATGCCTCCAGAACAGAGCTTGATTTTTTACTCAAGTTTGCCGCAGCAGCCAAAGAGCATGGAGCAACCAGGTTTAGATATTGTGACACACTGGGTTATGACAGCCCATTTAGCATATATGAAGCTATCAGAACGATAGCGGAGAATGTTAAGATGCCAATCGAAATCCATTGCCATGGAGACTTAGGCATGGCTGTTGCTAGCTCTATAGCCGGTGCCAAAGGAGCGGTAGATGGTGGACAAGATGCCTATATCAACACCACAGTCAATGGGATAGGCGAAAGGGCAGGAAATGCTGACCTGGTGGCGACAGTTCTAGCAATTACCAAATCTAAAGGTTTCGAAGAAAGATATGAATTGGGGATGCCGATCGACTTCTCTAAATCTTGGGAAATAGCGAAGTTTGCCAGCTATGCTTTCGGCGTACCTATACCTATCAATCAGCCAGGTGTCGGTGCTAACGCTTTTGCCCACGAATCGGGCATACATGCTGATGGCGTACTGAAAGACCCCCAAAACTATGAACTATACAGCTACACTGAGCTGGGCAGAGGCGAACCCGAGCTTGTTGAAACTGGTAGGGAAATCTGTGCCGGTGAGTATGGTGGTATTTCTGGTTTCAGCCATGTCATGGGGAAAATGGAAGTAGAGTTCACGAGTGAAGAGGATGCAGAAAAGATATTAGAGCTGGTCAGG
Organism: Chloroflexota bacterium; assembly: GCA_016875925.1. Classification (GTDB taxonomy): domain Bacteria; phylum Chloroflexota; class Dehalococcoidia; order GIF9; family UBA5629; genus VGOF01. The sequence goes on along the minus strand of VGOO01000040.1, from coordinate 1,848 downwards.
TATGCTAACGTCGCAGCGCAAAAACCGCTTGTGGAAAAAGAGTTGCTGTTTATTGCAAAATACCCTGATATCGCAAGAAAGCTACTGACGTTGCGTCCCTTAGACGTACCGTGACGCCCCAATTGTTTGATTGCGGTCATCGCGAGTCGATTAACTAGAGGAACATAGGCACATGAAGTTCAATCTATCACCGATAGGCGTCGTCAAAAATGGAATTCGGGGCCGACACAAAGGTGATTACTGGGAAGCAGTAATCTCAGATATAGTAATCAATACAGACCTCGAGGACGCTTTGGATGCGATTGAGGATTTCTCTCATATCATCGTTCTATGCTGGCTGCACGAGATAGCACAGCCTGAGCGTACGGTGAAGAAGGTACATCCTAAAGGCAACGAGAAGCTACCCTTAGTGGGTGTTTTGGCCAGCCGAAGTCCAGCAAGGCCAAACCCGATAGGTATCACAATCGTTAAGCTCTTGCAAAGAGACAGAAATGTGCTTAAGGTCCAGGGCCTTGATGCTACTAACGGCACACCAGTCCTAGACATTAAGCCACATATACCACGCTATGATGCACCTGCCGGAGCAACTACGCCTGACTGGATTGCGAAAGATTAAATTCGCTTCGGTGCAACTACTTGTAGTCGTAGAAGCCTTTTCCTGACTTGCTGCCGTATTGGCCAGCGGTAACCATCTTTCTCAGCAGTACCGGCGGCGCGAACCTGTTTTCTTTCATCTCATCATACATCGCATTACAGATGAAATAAGCCGTGTCCAAGCCCACAAAATCAGCGAGTGTCAACGGCCCCATGGGATGGTTTAAGCCAAGCACTATTGCCTGGTCGATGTCTTCTCTGGTGGCCAGACCAGATTCTATCAATCTCACTGCTTCGATAAGAAATGGCATCAGGAGTCTGTTTACGATGAATCCCGGGACATCAGGTGCTGTGACCACAGTTTTACCTACCGCTTGGCCAAAAGCTTTCGCGCTGTTCAATGTCTCCTCACTAGTGGCAATCGTCTTCACAAGCTCCAATAATTTCATCACTGGTACTGGGTTAAAGAAGTGCATACCCAACACTTTGTCCTGCTTTTGTGTGACGGCTGCCATATCCATGACAGATAGACAGGACGTATTACTAGCCAGGATGGTATCTTTGGGACAGATCTTGTCTAAGTCGGCAAATATCTTTTTTTTCAGCTCCAGGTTCTCAATTGCCGCTTCAACTACTAGGTCGCAGTCCTTGAAATCCTGTATGTTTATTGTGCCTTTGATCTTTGCCATGGCGGCTGCCTTGTCAGCCTCGGTGACCTTCCCCCTCTCAACCCCCTTTGTCAGCGAAGCATCGATAGCCGATAGGCCTCTGTCCAATAGTTGCTGGTTCACTTCAGATACAATTACATCGAAACCAGCCTTGGCGCTAACCTCTACGATGCCTCTCCCCATCAAGCCGCAACCGACTACACCAACTTTTTTTATTTGCATTTCGCACCTCCTTTTGCTTATTTGCTAACCGCCAAATTGTATCAGGCTAATATACTAAGGTTCAATGGTTATCTTAGTCTCCGTGGGGCAGTCTTTTCTAATCCAAGAATGAGCCTGAAAAAAGTTGGACTGCACCCCTATGATTGGACAGAAAGGGTTAGGATGGCCTGGTGGGGTGATACTGTATCCTGTTGATGAAGCAGCAACTCCTCAAGGTCATTCGGTGAGCGATAGCCCAATGCCGAATGAAGCCTCTTTTGATTATAAACCTCCTTGATGAAATAGGGAAGCCTCGTTATCACGTCCTCATAGGTCTCATACTCACATAAGTGCACCTCCTCATGCTTCAGTGTCTTGAAAAAGC
>VGOO01000039.1 GCA_016875925.1 Chloroflexota bacterium | reverse complement strand
AATATTCTTTACAGGGCATAAAGGATTCCACATCGAGATTCATCCGAGAGCTATTAGTACACCGCATAATATAGACCGATGGCAATATTTTGAAAATGTATGTAAGGATATCAATAAGAAGTTTGGGGATGATTTTGTAGACAAGTTTCACAACCATGTGCGGTTACACAACTCTATCAATAGCTGGATAGACTGTTTGGGGCGCAGAGTCTGCTTAATGAGTTATGAGATTAGCGTTGATGAAGTGCACAAACTCAGTATCGAAAGTATCCTTAAAAAAGCCAGAACGCTGGCCTGTGCAGCTCTTGATTCGTAGCTACGGCACAGTAATATTTAATCTATCGTCTGGCTACTGCACAGAAAAGCCATATTGTGTGTTAAAATTCTCCATGATTAACATGAACGCTGAACAGGAACGCTTTCTCAGAGAAGAATTTTTAACCATGGCTATCAATGGCGCATTACAGCATAACCCTACATACTTAAAGTCTGCATCTGAAAAAGACCAGGAAAATTTCCGCCAGGAGTTACGTCGGGAAATCAAGAATATAGCAGCAGCATATACAACCACAGTAGCATCAGAAATGCACTTTTTAAACATACAGAAGTTGGCAGATGACCTAACCCATAAGTATTCCTGTTTATTGGTGGGCGGACGATTCAGAATTGGGACTGCCCAGAAAGTATTAAATCTCTACCTGAAGTATTTGTGGTGCTGTGGACTCATTCCTTTGCCTCCTCACTGTCCATTTGATAATAGAATAATAAAGGCACTTCCAGGATGCGCTGATCTAGAAAAATGGACTCGTATAGATAAGATCGATGACTATAAGCGTTTGGTAGAGGCAACTAAGAAAAAAGCGGAGTCACTTTCACTCTCAGAATGGGAGCTACAAGCCTGGAATGGTTAACTCTTGCAGGCAGTCAACAACTAGTCCACGAAACCAGTTCCCCGATTACAAACGGTCACCCGAAGGCGGGTGACACGTATGAAACCAATGGCAGGTTGGTTAACAGGGGAAAGTCATTTCTTCCTGCTGCCACAGTCCCCCGCCGATTAATATGGGGTTTCTTCCTCCAGAATCGCAAGGATTTCCCTCGCGGCATAGGCTTTGTTGCGCTTGCCGCCGGTAATCTCAGCTAAGATTCCCTGGTCCACCAGAGTGTTTATTGACTTCTGTGCTCCAGGATATGTCACCTTGAGACATTCTTGAACAACCCTGGCGTTTAATACCGGCCTCATGAAGACAAGCTCGACAAGTTGTCCTGCCATGGGAGCTAAACGTTTTGCTATGCTCATCTGATAATAGTCCCGATGCAGGTCTAAGAGGCGGCGAGCCCGCCCAACAGCATCGCCCGATTGTTCAACCACTGCCTGCAAGAAGAATTCCAGCCACTGCCGCCAGGCTCCCTGCTGACTGACATCCAGAAGGTACTGGTAATATTCCCGGCGATGGCGCTCAAAAAAGGCACTGAGATAAAGCAGGGGTTTATTTAGAATGCCACGCTGGCAAAGGAAAAGAATGATAAGTAGTCGCCCGATGCGCCCGTTACCGTCAAGGAAAGGATGAATGGCTTCAAACTGGTAATGAACCAGAGCCAGTTCTACCAGCGGCGGCAAATCCTTGTCCTTGTGCAAAAACTTTTCCAGTTGGTCAAGAGCTTCGTTCATCTCGGGTACCGGCGGCGGCACAAAGGTGGCATCTTTCAGCGTGCATCCTGTAGGACCAATCCAGTTTTGGCGGTGACGGAACTCGCCTGGAGCGGCCTGCTCGCCGCGCACTCCCTCCATGAGAATGGCATGCACCTCGCTGATGAGGCGCAGACTAACAGGCAAATCGTCAAGACGCTTAATCCCGTACTCCATAGCGCGAACGTAGTTTTAAACTTCTCTTACATCTCTCTGCTTCTCAACCCTTGTTGCCTCAAACAGCAGCAAGTCAGAGATTGATGACTGTGTGCCCTCAATACGTGAAGATAGCACTGCCTCCCTCCTGATGAATGGGTAGATAAGAAGGTGAGGATTGGGCAGAGTCTCACCAACACCGGAGAGAGTTCCCAGAGCCAGGCCAGCCCTGGATATTAGTGATACCAGAGCATCATCCCAGTCGAGCTTTGGAGGCAGCGGGTTGGGCATAAAAGCCCAGTGCCCATCCACACCACGCACCACCCTGCCCGAAGGACTATTTTGAAATAGAGCAACATCCATATTAAACCCCAGTTTAGTAAGCCTTCATCTTATTAAACTAAAAGGCTGTTTTGTTTAATAATAGTACCGGCGGTGGATAATTGGCAAGCGCATTAAGCTTTTGGCAATGTTGTATGGGCGTGTTTTAACCCGCCCTACTCCTAGCGTCTGCTTGGCGGGACGGTTCTACCTGATGATGAAGGGTATGACGATGGCTACCAGGCCTGTGAACAGGACGGTGAGCATGAAAAGGTTGTACCTGGTTTTGTAATCGCTTAACAGGGATGGGTCGTAATAGCCCTCCACCCCCTGGTCTTTGTACATCTTCAGCAGCCCGCTCAGCAGCTTCCGCCTCATCTGCCTGCCTCGAATCAGCCCGAATTCGGCGACAAGGTTCACCACTATCAACAGGGCGACGAAGGTGAACATCATAATCGTGGAAGTATCGTTGCTCTCCGAAGAGGCAATCCCAGAATTGATGCCCAGAGTTATCAGATTCAGGATAATGGCGGTGAGAACAAAGATGGTGTCGGTACGGGTGTTGGTGCCCAGTTCGCTGATGATATGCTCATGAACCCTCTCAATCATGTTTCCTCCTTGACAGCGTTTGATTGGAAAACGGCTTAGTCCCGTCCGAAGCGCATGAAGATGAGAATAAAAGCCAGGATGGCTAATAGGGCTACGCCTGCTCCCACCCACACCCAGAGGAATGATGCAGATTCTACCCTGACAAAGATGCTGGCCACCCTGCGGGTTTCGCTCGCCTCGGCGATGAGTGTAACTGTATATTCCCCTTTGGCGGCGTTGGCGGCTGGCCTGAGGACGGCATCAACCGCCTGAAAACTGCCCGGGCCCAGGTAGTCTATTAGCCCGGGGCTGAACTCGACAGTCCAACCTTCCGACAAATCTGCGTATAGCCGAATATTTGTGATGTCCTGCTTGCCGGTGTTGCCGACCTCCAGGAATATGGTTTTTTCCTTCCCGGCGATTATTTTATTGTAGTAGCTATCCGAGACAAGTCTCAGGGTCAGGTCTACCTTCTCTGCCTGAGCCAACGCGGAGCAGGGCAATAGAATGGCTATCAATCCAAGCAGGAATGCAGGCAGCAAGCAGATTTTCCAACCGATTCTCATTGAGTCACCTGGTACAGGGAGGTCCCCTTTATAGTTGTTAATGACAATAGCACTTACTAATGGAAGATGCAAGTGCAGTTCCTGCCGCATGCCTTTGGGGAACGTATCTGATATAATCTACGCTCAAGACTGGAGGTCTTCCATTGTACAAAGCACCCAGGGGTACTGCGGATATTCTGCCCGAGGAGCAGGCGTATTGGAGATACGTGGAGAGCCAGGCGACCGCTCTGTGCCGGCTCTATGGCTACCAGCGGTTGGATACGCCAGCCTTCGAGGATGCCAGCCTGTTCACACGCAGTATTGGCGAAAGCACGGACATCGTGACCAAGGAGATGTATGTCTTCGAGGACCGCAGCCATAACAAGCTCGCTTTGCGTCCTGAGGGTACTGCGCCGGTGTGCCGAGCCTACCTGGAGCACGGCCTGGGCAACCTGCCACAGCCGGTAAAGCTATATTACTTTGCGGGCATTTTCAGGTATGAGCGACCGCAGGCGGGACGTTACCGCCAGCATTACCAGTTCGGCTTTGAGGCGATAGGCGAGGCTGACCCGGCGCTGGATGCCGAGGTTATCGACATGGCCTGGCAATTCTTCAAGTCGCTGTGGCTAAATGACCTTTACCTGTATATCAACAGCATCGGCTGCAGGAAGTGCCGGCCTGCCTACTTGAAGAGCTTGAAAAGCTATTATTCCAAGCATGTCGCAGGATTGTGCAAAGACTGCCAGACCAGGTTTGAGAAGAACACACTGCGGCTGCTGGACTGCAAGCAACCCACCTGCCAGGAGGCGGCAGAAAGCGCGCCCAGGAGCGCTGAATCACTCTGCCTTGAATGCGGCGAACACTTCACAACCGTGAAAAAGTACCTGGACTCACTGGGTTTACCTTACCAGGTGAACCACAGGCTGGTGCGGGGACTGGATTACTATACCAAGACGGTTTTTGAAATCCAGCCGCATGGGGAAGGCAGTCAGAGCGCACTGGGAGGCGGTGGACGCTATGATGACCTCATCGAGGAGCTGGGCGGCAAGCCTACGCCAGCCATCGGCTTCGCCTCTGGCATGGAACGAGTAGTGCTGAATTTGAAGCAACAGAGGGTCGCTGTTCCTGATGCCCAAAAGACGGAGGTATTCATCGCTTGCATGGGAGAACAGGCCAAGCGGGAGGGAGTAAAGCTGGCTGCAACATTGCGGCGGCAGGGAATAGCAGTGGCTGGTGCTTTGAGTGATAGGAGTTTGAAGGCGCAGTTGAGGCAGGCTGATAGCCTGGGAAGCAGGTTTGTTGTCATTATAGGCGATGACGAGGTGAAGGCCGGGTCGGTGACCTTGAGGGATATGGGAAAAGGAGACCAGCGAAGTGTAGCGATGGAGGAGTTGGGGAAGACACTAGAGGATATTCTTCGCTGCGCTCAAGAATGACAAACGGGAAAGGGATAGACGATGGATGAAGTAACAATATCAAGGGCAATAACTGAGAGCTATGTTAAAGAGTTGCTCGACTACATGGACGTGGACGTAGCCATAGCCGGAGCCGGTCCCTCCGGCCTGACAGCGGGCTATTGCCTGGCGAAAAATAAGGTCAAGGTGGCTATATTTGAAAGGAAGCTGAGCGTTGGCGGTGGCATGTGGGGCGGTGGGATGATGTTTAACAAGATAGTGGTTCAGGCTGAAGCCAAGGGAATCCTGGACGAACTTGGGATAAGCTCCAGGCAGTATCAGAAAGGCTACTATGTGGCCGATGCCGTGGAGACGGCTGCCACGCTGTGCTCTCGGGCAATGAAAGCCGGGGTTAAAATCTTCAACCTGCTCAGTGTTGAGGATGTGATGATACGAGAAAATGGCAGGATTACGGGGCTGGTGTTAAACTGGAGCGCTGTGTCTCTAGCGAATTTACATGTTGACCCTCTGGCAATAAGGGCAAAGGCAGTGATTGATGCCACCGGGCACGACGCCGATGTCTGCCGCGTGGTGGCACGGAAATCAGGTGCTAAGCTGGAGGTGCTGGGCGAGAAATCGATGTGGGCCGAGGTAGGCGAAATGGAAATCGTGGAGAATACCAAAGAGGTGTGCCCTGGCTTGTTGGTGGCGGGCATGGCAGCCAATGCAGTCCATGGCTCTCCACGCATGGGAGCTATTTTCGGTGGCATGCTTCTTTCAGGCAAGAAGGCAGCTGAGCTGGCAATGACCATGGTCATGCGAGGCGAGGCCTAAGCCTCGCTATCTGAAAGTGACCTTGAAAGGTCGCACTACGCGTCAAAAACCCCAATGAAATGGCATCTGTGATTATCAGGAGGTAACAACTATGACGAAGACAATAGCTGAGATAAACGAAAAGATAAAGAAAGGCCAGGCGGTGGTAGTCACCGCTGAGGAAATCATAGGCATTGCTAAGAAGAAGGGCATCAGCCAGGCGGCTAAAGAAGTCGATGTAGTCACCACTGGTACATTTGGGCCGATGTGTTCCTCCGGCGCTTACTTCAACGTAGGTCATACCAAGCCGAGGATAAAGCTGGGTGGGGGCAAAGTATATCTAAACGACGTGCCGGCTTATACCGGGCTGGCGGCAGTTGACTTCTTCTTGGGCGCTACCGCTCTGCCCGATGATGACCCCAAAAACCGGGTGTTTCCCGGCGAGTTCAAGTACGGCGGCGGTCATGTCATCGAGGAGCTGTTAGCAGGGAAAGACATCAGGTTGATAGCCACCGCCTATGGAACAGACTGCTACCCCAAGCGGAAGCTGGAAACACTGATTAGACTAGCGGACATGAACGAGGCAGTCCTGTTCAACATCAGGAATGCCTACCAGAACTATGCTGTAGCAGTGAATTCCGGCGAACGCATCCTCTATACCTACATGGGAGTTGTCAAGCCGAGGTTTGGCAACGCCAACTACTCAACATCGGGACAACTCTCTCCGTTGCTAAATGACCCGCACTATAAAACCATCGGCGTAGGCACCCGAATTTTCCTGGGTGGCGGAGTGGGCTATGTAGCCTGGCAGGGGACGCAGCATAACCCCAATGTACCCCGCACTGAAAATGGTGTGCCTAAGAGGGCAGCGGGAACGCTGGCGGTAATCGGCGATCTGAAGCAGATGAAACCTCAATGGTTGGTAGGCACCAGCTTCCTAGGCTATGGCTGCACCTTGACCGTGGGCATCGGAGTGCCCATACCAATCCTGTCCGAGGAAACACTGCGCTATACCACGGTAACCGACGCGGATATCTACGCCCCGGTCATTGACTACGCTACAGCCTATCCTCAACGTCTGCCAGACGTGCTGGCTGAAGTCAGCTACAGCGAACTAAAGAGCGGTAAGATTAAGTTGCAGGACAAGGAAATTCCCACAGCGTCTCTGTCCAGCTACCACAAAGCTTTGGAAATCGCTAATATTCTTAAAGATTGGATAAATAAGGGCGATTTCCTGCTGACCGAGGCGGTGACGCCACTGCCCGACATAGAGTCAGGCATCAAGCTCAAGGCGCTGGAAGAGCGGCCCATCCTGGAGTAAAGGAGGCGAAAGATGACGGTATCGAAAAGAATAGTATTGCATTTCCCGCCCAGGTTGGTTGACAAAGCAATTGTCAGCAAACTGGTCAAGGATTACGGACTTGACTTTAATATCATCAAAGCCTCGGTAACTCCGGGTGAGGAGGGGTTATTGGTGATGGAGTTGACTGGTGAGCAAAGAAACTATGACAAGGGGTTGAAATATCTCACTGATACAGGAGTGAAAATACAGTCTCTGAGCCAGGATGTGGTGCGGAATGAGGCCAGATGCACACACTGCGGTGCCTGCATCACCATGTGCCCCAGCGGAGCCTTTTCCCTGGAGACTGGTACGCGCAAGGTGCTCTTTGAAAACTCCAAGTGTGTGGTCTGCGAGCTGTGTATAAAGGCCTGTCCGCCGCGGGCTATGGAGCTGTATTTTTAGGTGCTCACAGTGACATCTGAAATTGACCCATATAGCGTGCTCAATGTATCAGCCAAGGACGTATCGTCACTGGATTAAGGACACTGACCTGGTCTCTTTCAACGTGGTGGTCGGGGAAACTGACCTCCACATCCGTGCCTGCTGCAATCTTAAAAATGAAGCTCGGGAGTCGGTTCGGAAACACCGCGCTCCATTGGAGGACTACATACGCAGTCATTCCCTTTTTCTAGCCAGCCTCCAGCCTTGCGCCGTAGAAAACCATGCCCCAGACATCGTCAAGGAGATGACAGAGGCTGGTCGCCTGGCGAATGTTGGCCCCATGGCAGCGGTGGCTGGCGCCATCGCTGAGTCCGTTGGCAAGGATTTGCTGGCTTATACGCCAGAGGTCATAGTCGAGAACGGAGGCGACATCTTCATACAAACTGTCAGGACCAGGCGCATAGGCGTTTATGCTGGTAGCTCCCCGCTAACAGGCAAAATTGCGCTGGAAATCGAGCCTGCGGAAACGCCTCTAGGGATATGCACTTCGTCGGGCACTGTAGGGCACTCGTTGAGCTTTGGGGCTGCCGATGCCGCTATCGTGCTGTCGTCTTCCACAGCGCTAGCCGACGCCGCGGCTACGGCGGTTGGCAATCGGGTTAAAACTGTGGACGATATCGCGGCGGCGGTGGAACTGGCTCAAAGCATCGAAGGTGTGATTGGTGTTGTGGTGATTAAGGACGATAAGATGGGGTTGTGGGGCAAGGTCAAGATAGCTAGCAGTGTGGAAAGCTGACTGCCTGGTGGTTTAACGTCCACAGCATTTCACATTGAAATTAAGCATTGCCTCGGCATCCTTGCCTTTGTCATCAACGACTCTCACCCTGATTATGTGGTTGCCTGAGACGCCCGGGGCAATCCATTGGACAATGGGTCCTTCACCTTTTAACTCGCCTCCCGTGGCTGACCATAGATAATTCATTTTGCCATCCTCGGGGTCCTCAGCCACGCAGTGGATATTGGCCGTTACCCAGATTCTAATTTGATTGACTTCTTGCGGCTCCTTGTTGTCAATGGTCATCTTGATGATGCGAGGTGGGTCGTTCTTGGTTGGTGCTGCAGAGATGGCAACTATCTGGGTAGTCTCGCCGCCCTTCCTGTCTCTGACCATGACCTTGACGTTGTAGGCGCCGCCAGTCTCCGGAGTGGTCCAGGTAACGCTATCGCCTGTGCCTTCGATTGTGCCGCCGTCTGCTGTCCACCAGTACTCCATGGGGTCGCCTTCGGGGTCAGAGGCAGTACATACTACTAGGTATTTGCCAGCAGGATTGACCATCGGCTCTGCGGTGAGCGACTGGATTAGCGGGCTTTGGTTTTTAGGTGGCTCAGGTGGTGGGACGGGCGGGGGCTGCTGCTTGGGTAAGCAAGCACCGAGGGTTAGTACTACGGTTAATATACAGAGGCCCAGCAAACACCGGCGAGTTCTGTGTGCAATTAGCGCCCTTGTATTCATCATCGGCCTATGCCTTTTGCTTATCCTTCCCACTCAGCTTTGCCAGCCAGCGTGGCACAGAGGAGAACGGACCTGGATGCACAAGTATTATAACCAGTGCCAGAGCTAAAAGTACAATGTCGTAGCCCAGCGATTGCAACGGTGTTAGCCTACCGAAAAGCTCCTCCCAGATGCCAAAGCACTCACAGGATGGGAATTCGTTTCCTTTGCTGATAAGCCACGAGTTATTTGCTATGAAAGCCATAATTAGAGGCAGGGAAACGCAGGCAAAAACCCGTGGCCAGATTTGCAGAAGAAGGAGAATGCCAAGTGCCAGCTCAAAAAGCGGAATGATATAGGGAAGCAGTATGTAACCGATAAAGTAGGCTATCTCAGGGGTAAAAAGGAAGTCGGGCAAGACATCGCTGAGGAAGTGCATCGTCTGGCCTGGCACCTCGCCAAAGCCAAAGGTCTTGCCGCTGCCAGACATGACGAAGGTTAGACCCATGAGAATACTGGCTACCAGGGCTATAACGCTTCTCACCTTGTATTTCTTTTCAGTTGCTTCCGTCACATTATCCTCCGATAATATTTAAGGATTGAACCTGGAATGGCAATGGTGCTTGACGCCATCCAGATTATAGCCTACACTGAGCAATACGGGCAAAAGAGAGTCACTCATACATCATCCCCAATGAATGCCGGTATATGCAGGATTAAACTCCATCTTCCAGGGAGCCAGTCGCTCAAAGACAAGCGGGGGGTGATAAAGTCCATCATCTCCCGGCTCCGTACTCAGTTCAATGTCTCAGTGGCTGAGGTAGAAGACCAGGAATTATGGCAACTTGCTACACTTGGCATCGCCTGTATAAGCAACCATGACCAGCACGTTGACGAGGTTCTGTCTAAGGTAGTAAATTTTGTGAAGCAGAACTACCCGCAATTGGAAATCGTGGAGCAGGAAGTAGAAATCCTGCATGGGCCTTAGTTGTTTTTTGAGAAGCGTTAATGAACGCTGATGCCTTCCTCCATCACCTGATGTCCTCTCCAGATTACGAAAACCAGATTGTCCATGTCCAGCACATCCCCGCCTGCGAAGCTAGGTTTGGAGAACTAGATAAGCCACTACCACCTGCTCTTCAGTCGCGTCTTGAATCCCTGGGGATAACTTCTCTATATAGCCACCAGGCGATGGCAATCAACTTTGCCAGGCAGGGAAAGAATGTGATGGTGGCCACACCCAGCGCCAGCGGCAAGACAATGTGCTACAACTTGCCGGTGCTGGAGGCTATCTTGGGCAGCCGCAACAGTCGAGCGCTGTATCTTTTCCCCACCAAAGCCCTGGCGCAAGACCAACTGCGAGCTCTAAAGGAATTGACGGTACCTGACATCGTCGGATTAAACGAAAGTGCTACTTTCGATGGCGATACGCCGCAATTGGAGCGAGCGGATATCAAGAAAAAAGCACGGCTCATACTGACCAATCCCGATATGCTCCATGTGGGCATCTTACCTAATCATAAATCGTGGGCAAGGCTATTCCGACAGTTGAAGTACGTGGTAATAGACGAGGCGCATGTCTATCGCGGTGTCTTCGGCTCTCACGTGGCCAATGTGATACGGCGGTTGCGACGTGTCTGTGACCTGTACGGGGCCAAACCGCAGTTCGTCTGTTGTTCAGCGACCATTGCCAATCCGAAGGAACATGCTGAGAAGCTGGTGGGCTTACCCTTTGAGGTAGTGGATGACGAAGGCTCGCCTCATGGCGGCAGGTCGTTTGTCTTCTGGAATCCGCCGTTCACCGACGACGCCAAAACCAAGCGCCGTAGTGCGAATAGCGAGGCGACCTCCATATTCACTGAGCTGATACGAAAGGACATGCGCAGCCTGGTTTTCGCCAAGAGCCGACGGCTTACCGAATTGCTTTATGTATATAGTCGGGACAAGCTAGGCTACCCCCTGGGCGACCAGATTAAGCCCTACCGAGCGGGTTATCTGCCTGAGGACAGGAGACAGATAGAGCGCGAGCTATTCAACGGGCAATTGCTTGGGGTAGTGACCACCAATGCTCTGGAGCTGGGCATTGATATTGGTGACCTGGAAGCAACGGTGCTGGTAGGCTATCCCGGCAATATATCCAGTACCTGGCAACAAGCCGGACGGAGCGGTCGGGGTGAAGACAAAGCCTTGAGCTTCCTCATCGGCCAGGACAATCCACTGGACCAATACTTCATGCATCATCCAGATTACTTTTTCGGCAAGAGCTTTGAAAATGCGTTGATAAATGCTGAAAACCTCAACATCCTGAAGCCACATCTGCTGTGTGCTGCCTGGGAGCATCCTCTGAGCCAGAGAGACCGCGATTCATTCGGCAATGCCTTTGACGGAGCTATTTCAGAGTTGGAGAAAGAAGGCAAACTGCGGGAGGGAAACAGTCGTTGGTATCTGACACCCAGCATTGCCCATCCGGCCAAGGCCATTAACATACGGACTGCCTCTGGAGAGCAATACGTGGTGCTGGATGCTTCACGTGGCTACGAGGTATTGGAAAATGTGGAAAGCAGCATGGTCTTCTTCCAGTTGCACCCGGGGGCAGTTTACCTGCATCAGGGCGAATCCTACTTGGTGACAGAGCTTGACCTGGAAAGGCATATTGCCGTGGTGACACCGACTACGGTTAACTACTACACGCAGTGCAAGGATTTGACCGATATTTCTATCTTGAGCACCGAAGTCGAGAAAGGGGTTGGGAGAGTGAAGGTCTGTCTAGGGATGGTGGACGTGACCACTACGGTGCTCGGTTTCAAGCGGAAGATGCAGTTTACCGAGGAAGTGATCGATGAACAGTATCTAAGTCTGCCACCCCAGCGCTTTGTGACTCAAAGTCTGTGGTTTGAACTGCCTCAAGAAGTCGTGGAGCATATAGTTAAGAGGGAGCTCGATTTATCCGGCGGCTTGCATGCTGCGGAACACGCGGCTATTGCCATGCTGCCTCTATTTGCTTTGTGCGACCGCAACGACATCGGGGGCGTTTCCACACAGCTACACGTTGACACCGGCAAACCCACCATCTTCATCTATGATGCTTATCCTGGTGGCATTGGAATTGCGGCAAAGGGATTCGAGGTTATTCGGGATTTGTGGCGGGCGACTTTATGGGCAATTGAAGATTGCCCCTGCGAAGAAGGTTGCCCAAGCTGTGTTCAGTCTCCCAAGTGCGGCAGCAACAACGAACCTCTGGACAAGAAGGCTGCTATCCTTTTGCTTCGGGGACTGTTAGGGATATAGCAGCCTGAAATTTCAAATCCCAAGCACCAAACCCCAAACAGTACCAAAATTCAAATTCCCTCGAGTCAAGGCGCACTGGGCTTCGGATAACTGTGTGGTAATGCAATAATATTGCATTTACAATAGAGAGGCTGTAAAATTGTGGGCACTATGGTGCAGATTCAGGAAGCGTTGGAAGTGCTGCGGAGCAAGGGCTACAAGGTGACAGAGCCACGCAGGCGAGTGCTCAAGGCGTTAGCTGAAGCGGAACAGCCTGTTTCGCCCTATGAAATCCAAGAGATGCTGGGGCGAAAGGGAGAATATCTTAACCACGTGACTATCTACCGGGTACTTGACCTGCTCTGTGACCTCAATCTGGCGCACAAGGTATTGTTACGAGGCGGATTCGTGAAATGCACGCTGGGAAAAGGAGAGGGTTGCCATCGCTTCGTCGTCTGCCGTGAATGCGGGACACTGAAAGAATACGCAGACAAGGCGCTGTGCGCCGAGGAAAGCGAGATGGCTCGCGATTTAGGCTTTCGCACCGAGCAGCATTTCTCTGAGTTCTCCGGAGTCTGCTCCAAGTGTCAGGGGTAAAATAAAGTTTAGGTTAGCGCTTATGTTCAAAAGGATAATGGTTGAGCTGGGACGGCACATTCCCTTTACCGCCGCTGGAGCGGCTACGGGAATCGTGATAATGATTGGTGTGGTCATAGCCAGTGTGCCAGCCAACATCTCCGAGATGATTTTCTATACGCTGCATCCTGCACACGTGGTTTTCAGTGCAATAGTTACCACTGCGATGTATAAACGCTACGGCACTGGTAAGCTCTGGGCAGCTATTCTAATTGGTTATACAGGGTCGGTTGGCATAGCCACATTAAGTGATGCTGTCATCCCTTACCTGGAGGGCACTGCTTTCGGCATCAAGATGCACCTCCATCTGGGATTTATCGAGAAGTGGTGGCTGATAAATCCGCTGGCGTTTTTAGGTATTGCCATCGGTTACTGGAAGCAAATCACCAGATTGCCGCACGCTTTGCACGTCTTGCTTAGCACCTGGGCTTCTTTGTTCTACTTCACCGCATTTGCAGTGGCAGACTGGATTCACCTGCTTCCGTTCGTTTTCTTATTCCTATTTCTGGCTGTCTGGATACCGTGCTGCGTCAGCGACATCGTTTACCCCCTACTATTCCTAAAAGTTGATGAACACGGGCACGAACATGCCTAGCTTAAGAAAATCCCAATGACCAAACTCTTTTTTTGCTGCACTCATGGTGATATGTTACCATTCCTAAACCTATGGCTGAATTGAGATGTTGAATCTGTCCAGCAAGACTGAACAAGGCGTCAAGCGGAGCCGAGAGTCCTGGTTCAGCAAGATATCCCGCCTTTTTGAACTAAGCTCGGTGGAGGAGGGTACATGGGAAGAGCTTGAGGAGTTGCTGATAGCAGCTGACGTGGGCGTAGCCACCACAGAGGAGCTGATTCAGAGGACGAGGAAGCATGCCCGAGACCAGAAGCTGAAAGAGGGTTCTCAGGTACGGGCAGCACTTAAGGCAGAGATGGTGAGTCTCCTCAAAGTCAATGGCAACAGGAATTTCCTCGACTCCGATAGCCGACAGGTCATCATCGTGGTGGGTGTTAATGGTTCAGGGAAGACAACAAGCATTGCCAAACTGGCATACGCTCTGAACAAAAAGGGGAAAAGGGTAATACTGGGAGCGGCTGATACCTTCAGGGCTGCAGCCATCGACCAGCTCAAGCACTGGGGACAGAAGATAGGAATCGATGTGGTAGCCCACCAGCCAGGTGGCGACCCCGGCGCGGTGGTTTATGACACACTGCAGGCAGCGCAGAACAGGCAAGCCGACGTGGCCATAATTGATACCGCTGGCCGGCTGCATACCAAATTCAACCTCATGGAAGAGCTAAAAAAATTGAAGCGCGTGGCAGACAAATACGATATCAACCGAGAAACGCTGCTGGTGATGGATGCTACCACCGGCCAAAACGGGTTGGCGCAGGCCAGACACTTCACTGAGACGACTGGAGTGAGCGGCATCTTCCTGAGCAAGCTCGACGGCACGGCCAAAGGAGGGATTGTGCTGGCGATTTGCCAGGAGCTAAAACTCCCCATCCTGTTCATCGGCACCGGTGAACAACTAGATGACATGGCGCCTTTTGATGCGGAGGGATTTGTAGAGGCGATTTTTTCTTAGAGTAATTGAGGTAAAGGAGATAGGATGATTACTATAGGAATCGACCCGGTGGCTTTTAGCATCGGGTCTGTCAATGTGATGTGGTACGGGATAATGGTGGTTCTGGCGGTTGTCGTGGTGATAGTTTTTGCCTTGATGGAGGCGAAGAGGGTTGGGTTAGCCCGGGACCACATATATAACGCAGCGCTGTGGGCCATTATAGGAGGCGTCATAGTCTCCAGGCTGATGCATGTGATAGACCAGTGGGACTACTACATGGAGAACCCGGCGCAGATTGTGAATTTCGCTGGCTTATCGATATATGGTGCTGTTCTTGGGGCTATGCTGGCAGTCG
>VGOO01000038.1 GCA_016875925.1 Chloroflexota bacterium | reverse complement strand
GAAGATGACTGACTTGCCCGGGTTTTCCCGAGAGATTTGGAGGGCGTCCTGGGTGGAATAGACGATGCGGATATCAGCTCCTTCTGCTCTGGCCTTTTGCAGGCTAGAATAGCTGCCGGGCACCTTCATCATATCGCCAAAGGTGGTGATGATAACATCGGGCAGTCGGGACAGCGCAATGGCTTTATCAATATCCGAATTGGCGGTAACGCACACGGGGCAACCCGGGCCGGAGAGCATCTCTACTGTGGGTGGCAAAAGCTGACGGATGCCGTTCCGCATGATGGCCACGGTATGCCCGCCGCAAAACTCCATCAGCCTGACATGCCTGGTGGACAAACGCTCTATTCTTTTAACCAGCTTCTCTGCTAATGCAGGGTCACGGTATTCGTCGATGAATTTCATGTAATTCTACTCTTTGGATGTAGGAACAGTTTCAAACCTGTCCGGAAACAATGTAGAGAGCGGACAGACCTGAAGGTCCGTCCCTACATTACATCTTTTTGCTTGTCACCGGAATTCAATATATTGGCTTGCCACCAACACGCTTTAGTAAACCTTTTTGTTGTCGATGCTCTCGTCGGCGCCGATGCCCACGGCGTAATCTTCCCAGCCGGCTATTTCCGCCAGGTTGCTCCGGGCATACTGCAAGTTCCGTATCATCTCATCGAGCAGGCCGATGTATTCCCTGGCTCTGCTCTGCAGTTTGTGCTGGTACTGCTTCTTGACCTTTTCATCCGATTTCTCGAAGCTTTCGTTCAGTTCCTTGAAAGTCTCTTCGGCTGCACGCGCGTAGTTCGTAGCCAGCGTCTCTGCCCCCATGATAGTAGATTCAAGCTGGCGGCACCTGGTTTGCCACTGAGCAACCTCAGGGTCACCTGCTGAGGCTGCGGGAGTTGCATTATCGCTGGTTGGCTTCTGCGTCCTTATCTCCGTAGACATTTCCAGGCACTGGTCACAGTATATCTTCAGCGGCTTTGCCGATTCGGCTCGCGGCAGCATGTCCACCAGTGGTATCCACTTGTTCCCGCTGCCGCTGACTGCCGCCTCTTTCTTAATGACACATGCGCCCAGGACACACAACCCTGCAGGCGGGCTTTCAATGCCGATGTCATTCAGTTCCATCCAGGTGAAATTTTCAAGCTCTGTTGCGGCTAAGCGTGCCTTCCCAATGTAGACCTTAATCTCGCCATGTTTTCGCAAAAACCGGTCTTCGCTCGCAGGTTTCGTGGCTTGTTGCGCACAGGCTGTCAGGCTACCAAGTAATAGTATTCCAACCATCAGGGCTGTGAACCATAAGCGTATCTGTTTCATGTTTTCCTCATGCTAGGTTTTACCAGCTTCGGCAGCATCGCCAAGGGTTATCATGTCGGTTAGCAGTCTCAGGGTCTCCTGCGCCTCTGTCTGGTCGATGACGCTTATGGCGTAGCCGGTATGCAGCAGTACGTAGTCGCCGACTCTGACATCAGGCGTGAGCGCAATGCTCACCTTGCGCTTCACGCCGCCGATATCCACCTCGGCTTCACTGCCATCTACCGAAACAACTTGTACAGGAACCGCTAGACACATGGTTCATTTCTTCCTTAACTTAATGTACTGAAAAGCCATCATTCTGGGATGCATCCCTGGTCATTGCCTATAGGCCTCGCGACGATGCCTCACGCGCATGACTCTAGCCGCCTTTTTATCATCATCGATTTCGTAAATGACCCGATAGTCTCCCACTCTAATACGCCAGTCGCTTTTGGAGCCAAATAGCTTGTGACAACCTGCCGGCCTGGGATTTTCAGCTAAAGCTTTAATATGAGATATGACACGTTGGAAATTTTCACTAGATAGCTGTTTTAGGTCCTGCTCCGCTGTCCGCTCTAAGTAGACTTCATACACGTGGAGAGTACTCGCTTAGGAAATCATCGAGCTTCTTGAACTTAAGCGGATTCCGCCTCATTTCTTCGAGTATTCTGAGGTCGTCGGCATCCTCCAGCCGCTCCAGCATCTCCCGATATTCATCTATGTCAATGATTACTGCTGCCGGCTTGCCATCTCGCAGGATCACTTCAGGACCTCTTCTTTTGGCTTTCATCGGCTTGTCTTTCCCTCGACTACAAGTATAGCCCAAATGATAGGCCCCAACAAACGGACACGGAGTATCGGAGCAGATTCATACATCTGAATAGTTGGCTATTGCCGCCTGGCCCAGGGAGATACCGCCGTCATTGCAGGGCACCTGCCGGTTCATAAGCACCGAGAATCCAGCAGATTTGAGCGAAGGCACTGCTTTCCTCAACAATAACCGATTCTGAAATACCCCGCCGCTGAGGGCTACCTGCTTGATGCCAGTTTTGGCCGAGATGACCTCGCACATTTTGCCTATCATGCTAGCTACGGTGTTGTGAAATCTGGCTGCTATCTCTGCCTGCGGGACGCCTTGCTGCAAATCCAGGACAATGGCTGACATAAGCTCTTTCAACTGAACGACGCTCACGCCATCATGCTCATTCACAGAGTAGGGATAAGAGCTATCCCCCACATCCGCGTCATAGGCTATCATCTCCAGTTCGATAGCTGCATGGGCATCATAGTCTATCTCGCCTCGCATGCCTATCAAGGCTGAGATGGCATCGAATAATCGTCCCATGCTGGAGGTCAGTGGCGAATTCAGGCCAGTCTGAATCTGCCGCTTGATAAGGTCGATTTCAACGGGGTCGACCTGCTTCAAAAAGTCCAGCTTTGCGCTAAGAGCATCCCCTCCCAGCAGCTTCAGGAGGTAGCCGATGGCAATCCTGTATGGCTTCTTGATGGCGGCAGCGCCACCGGGCAAGGGCAGGTATTCCAAGTGTCCCATCCTGTTGAAGCCCTTGAAGTCGGCCACCAGAAATTCCCCTCCCCAGATGCGCCCGTCTGTACCATAGCCAGTGCCGTCCAGTGAAACGCCGATTACCGGAGATTCCAACCCGTTGTCTGCCAGGCAACTGGCTATATGGGCATGGTGGTGCTGTACCGGCACCAGCCTGACGCCCTTCGACTTCTCGGCCAGTTCCAGGGCAAACTTGGTGGAGAGGTATTCAGGGTGCATGTCGTAGGCCACTATCTCGGGCTGAATGCGGAACAGCTTTTTATACAGCTCGAGCGTGGTCTCGAAGTGTTCCATGGTTTCCAGGTTCTCCAGGTCACCGATGTGCTGGCTGACGAAGGCATAGTTATCTCTGGTGAGGCAAAAGGTGCTCTTCTCCTCGGCGCCGCAGGCGAGTATCTCTCTGGCATGGAAAGGCAGGCGGACTGGATAGGGGGCGTAGCCCCTGGCTCGCCTGGTAAGCTGGACAGAGCCTATCTCCACCAGGGTCACGCTGTCATCATACCTGGAATAGATATCGCGGTTGTGCACCAGGAAATAGTCGGCGATGTCGACCAGTCGCCTGAGGGCCTCGTCGTTATCCTTAGCGATAGGCTCCTCGCTCAGATTGCCGCTGGTCATCACCAGCGGTAGTCCGGTTTCCCGTATCAGGATATGGTGTAAGGGAGTATAGGGCAGCATCACTCCAAGGTACTTGAGGTTCGGGGCTACAGCCTGGCAGATTGTGGACTCTGGCTTTCTCCATAGCAGAACGATGGGGCTTTGCGTCGAGGAAAGCAATCGCTCCTCATCAGCAGATATCTGGCAATGCTTTCTGGCTTCTGCTATATCAGCGACCATGATAGCCAGCGGTTTGAATGGCCGCCGCTTTCTTTGGCGCAGCAATTCCACAGCTTTCTGGCTGGTGGCATTGCAAGCCAGGAGATAACCGCCCAGGCCTTTAATTGCCAAAATCTTGCCTTCTTTCAGTAATCTGACTGCGGTGGCGATGACCTCTTTAGCGCCTTTCGGTTTTCCTTTGACATCCAGCAGCTCCAGTTGTGGCCCGCATTTAGGGCAGGCATTGGGCTGGGCATGAAAACGGCGGTCCAGAGGATTGTCATATTCTGCCTGGCACTGCGGGCACATCTGGAATGAACGCATGGTGGTATTGGGGCGGTCATAGGGGATGTCCTCGATGATGATGAACCTGGGGCCGCAATTGGTGCAGTTGGTGAAGGGATAGCGGTAGCGCCTGTTTTGCTCATCGGAGATTTCTTGCCTACAGGCCTGGCAGGTGGCGATGTCGGGCGAGACCAGTTGATACTTGCCTTCCTGTGCAATACTGTGGCGGATTTCAAACTTAGTATAATCTGCTGGTGGGTGATAGCTGATCGAGATGTCTTCTATGTGCGCCAGCGGCGGCGCCTTTTCCTCGAGGTCTTTCAGGAAACATTCCAGGTTTCTTTTCTCTCCCTGGACTTCTATCTTGACGTCTTCGGAGGTATTGCATACCCAGCCAGCAAGACCATAGCTGGTGGCCAGTTGGTAGATAAACGGTCTGAAGCCCACCCCCTGCACCACGCCGCGGGCACTGATGCGGGCAAGCTCTACCGTGCCGGTTTTATTCATGGGACTGTGGTAATTGTACTTTAACCAGCTACACTGGACAAAACGGTAGTTTGGAGTCTCAAGATGCGAGTTTCAAGTGGCATCCCACAACTGGTCGCTTGAAACTTGTGACTGGCAACGGGTCAGGTGATGGAGTTGGCAGCTTGGGCGGTGAGGGCTGCGCCGAGGGCGGCGATAATCTGGGGCTGCTGGGGCACCAGGACATTGATACTCAGTTCTTGCTCTATCATAGTCACTAGGCCGATGTTGAAGGCTCCGCCGCCGCAGATAGCGCATGGTTCTTCCAGCTTCACCTTTTTCACCAGCGACGAGATTTTGTCAGCCAAAGCCTTATTGACGCCGGCGGCGATGTCCTCTTTTGGCATGCCCTCCGCCACTCGGGTGACGGCCTCGGATTCGCCGAACACGGCGCAGCCGGTGCTGAAAGCCACCGGGTTCTTAGATAACAGGGAAAGCGGGCCGAAGTCCTTGAGGTCAATCCGCAATACATTGGCTATAACTTCGATGAAACGTCCGCTGCCGGCGGCGCACTTCTCGCTAACAGCAAAATTGGTTACCATGCCCTGTGGGTCTATGCGCATCACCTTGCTGGACTGGCCAGCAATATCTATGGCTGTTCTAGCCGCGGGAAAGACCTTGTTGATGCCCCGAGCCGTGCAGATCATATCGCTCACCTTCTGGCTGGCGAACTGGACATTTCCAGCGCCGGTGCCTGTGGCTACTGTGGCAGTGATGTCGTCTGCTGATAGCTTCAGCTTAGATAGCAGCTCTTGTCTAATCTTCTCAGCCGTCTGGCGGTAGTTGGCTCCAGAGAGCATGACGGTATGGGCAATAGTCTCACCATCTCTGATGATAACGCCCTTGCTATAGGCTGAGCCGATGTCTATTCCCATGAACCAACTCATATCATCCTCTATTCAAAGAAGGTAGCTTTCTCCAGCCGGCGCGGCTTAGTTTCTACTTTTTCTCCCTGTGCCTGCGCTTTGGCCACGATTTCCGATGCCAGGGTAGCTGCTCCCAGTGCGCCTGTGATGAGGGGGTCTTTAGGCACTAAAAGCTGGCAGCCCAGATTATCGCTCATGGCTTTAACTATGCCTATGTTCTTGGCCACACCGCCCGTAAGAACCACGTCTGGCTCCACCTTCAGTCTTCTGGCCAGGGCCGCCACCCGGCTGGCCAGGGCATCATGAAGTCCGGCGATGATATCTTCCACCTTCTCTCCTTCGGACAGTTGCGACACTATCTCCTGCTGGGCAAATATGGTGCAGAAGTTGCTGATGGATACCTTCTTGGTGGACTTAAGCGACATTGGGCCCATGTCCTCTAGGCCAATGCCCAATGTGGCAGCCACCATCTCCAGGAACCGGCCGGTGCCGGCGGCGCACTTGTCGTTCATAGCGAAGTCCACCATTTTGCCGTCTGTTATCTTCATGCACTTGGCGTCCTGCCCGCCGATGTCAATGGCTGTCCTCACCGAGGGGAACTGGCTGAAGATACCGCGCGCGTGGCAGGTTAGCTCTGTTATCTGGCGGTCAGCAAAGGGGACGTTCAGTCGACCATAGCCCGTCGCCACGATGTAGGCAATGTCATCGAGCTTTAATTTGGCCTGAGCCAATGCGTTCTGCATGACCTCGTTAGCGAGTTGGCGGTGCTCGGGACCGGTGGGGCCCTTGATGACAGACAATATCTGGCCACCCGAATCCACGATGACGGCCTTGGTCATGGTAGAGCCAATATCAATACCTGCGAAATACACGTCGCTCTCCTGACAGCTTCTCTATATGGCCGACTTTGGCTGCCATTTATGATTTATGGTCAGTGCTCTGGGGGCAATTATTCACTCGAATTTCAAAGTGTGAGCTATCTTAGAGAAGGCAGCCTCGTCGTATGAAACTAGCAATGGTACTGTGGTCACTGTGACCAGGATCCACTTTCCTTTCTGTTGCGCACCAAGAGACAAGGCTTCAGCGGGAAACCCCGTCGCCACCTTGAACGTCAGTTTCGTTTGAGTGGCTAGCGTACCGTCTGGTAAAGTTACCTGGCTCTCGGGACCGACATTAATATCGGTGTTACCTGCTTCCGTGAGTGCTGAAGTAATCGCACTCGCAAAAGTGGCTTCGTCCCTGATGCTCACGGTTATCACTGGCACTCTTTCAGGCGCTCCGGCGTAGAGAACTTGCGAGCCTTTGGTCTCTTTCTGTGCCCAGTTCTTGGGGTATTCTATGGAGAAGCCATAGTCTGCGTTCCGATATAGGGTAGTCTCTACTGTGGGCGCGCCCTGAGCTGACGGTTGCTCTCCTGCTATCCCTTCCTGCCTGCAAAAGGCCTGCTTCTGGATTTTGACCAGTTCGGGTAGGGCTTGCACATCGGTTATGAATAGTCGGAAGAGAACTATGCCACGCTCGCTGGGTGCCACAATTACCCTGGCATTACCCAGCGCTGGTTGTGGCTTGTTCTTCCCCACCAAAAGAAGCTCAATAGGATTCGATTCAGCCTGTTCGTTGTTGATAACGAAGAAGTTGTCGGAATTTGAGGCGAAAAATGACACCGACCAGTAAGTTTCCGGAACCATTGCCGTGATGCGAAGCGGGTTCTGACTTACATCGTAGATGATGATGGAGTACAGCAGGTCAGGGCTGGGCCTGACAACGCTCCTGTCCTCGGCGGTCTTGAGCTGGCCATGGAATACCATATTTTTGGGAAGCGACCCGAATCTTTCGTTCATGGTCTCATCCATGATGTCATAGGGCATGGCTATGACCGCCATGACATTGGTGACCACGGCCACCAGAATGGTTGCTAAAGCCGTCCAGCCTATCCACTTCCTCATTGGCATTTCTCCTTGATGATGCGGGGCAGTTCGGCGGCACCCGGATCGTTGAGCAGGGCATGCCCTGGCTTATACAGACGTAGCGTTAGCGACAAACTCTGTTGATTGCCCGAGGGCAGCCAATTGACTTCCTTAGGCGTGGCGGAAAGATGTATTCGGAACACGCCATCTGCATCACGCACCAGATTGTTGCCGTTATAGGAGTATATGTCCTGGGGATTTGGAATAAGGAAATCGTCTTTGCCATATACCGTGATGCTCCACCACTCAGTATCCAGGTCTTTGCACTCGATTGCGTAGTCGCAGGAACCACGCAGCGGTTGTCCATCGCTATCGCTGTAGGTGCTAAAGTAGACTGCCTCAGACTTGGTGAGTGCTAGGAGCCCATGCCGGGCAATGGCGGCTCTAAGGTATGTCCCCGCGTGTTGGCTACCTATGTCCAGGTTGGTCATCCACGGCCCATTTTTGACTGCCTTGCTCACAAAGATGAGGTCAACCAGCGGTGAAGCGGTGACATTGCCGATGGCAATGCCCAAGGCCAGAGCAATAACTGCGGCAATCAGGAATTTAATTGGTTTCGCCATTCACAACCCCTTGCGTTGCATTTACTCAGCTTATAGTCTCCAGGAAGGCTTCGACCCTGGTGCGGAGTGGTGCCAGGGAGCCCATGGTATGGTCATACTCGATATAGGTGCTGGGAATGCCGATGCTCTCCAGGTAGTCCTTCATGGCCGGCATCTCGAAAGCAAAGGGGTCACAATACCTGACCAGCAGCAGGATTGCGCCGTTGACCTTCCAGTCCCTGGTCAGGCTCTTAAGATAGCCAAAGCGGCTCTGGATGTCTTTGGCGTAGTCCTTATGTGTTTCGCCCAGCTTGGCCTGCCTGAAGGTGCGGGCGCAGGTTATCTCCTCCAAATAATAATGGGCAAGATTATCTATCAGGTCACCATCTGGCTTTACCTGTCCGCGGAACGGTCTGATGCCGCCACAGCTTTCGTTGAGCACCACGTTAGCCTTGGCTTCCAACAGCCGCATGACCTCAACTTCGTCCAGGCTGCTGCCCCAGACCATGAGGCGGGCGAGCTTCTTCTCCGGGCCACTGCCACGCGCCTTGACCTCAGCTATCACATCGGCCAGAAGCTCGTTGCCTTCAGCCACCGGGATGCTCAGCACTGCCTTTATCACCTGGACCAGCTCGATTCCTGAGATGAGTGGTGGTATCGGCTTGGTCAACTCATACAGTTGGTTTACCAGTGCCCGCTGCTGGTTGTGGATTTTGATGGCAGCCTTGAGCTTGTCATCAGCCAGTTTCTTCCCGGCGAATCCTTCCAGCGTCTTCTTCAGGTCGTTGAGTTGACCTTTGAAATAGCCGTAAACCTCGGAGCGGACACTGCCCGGTATGTCCAGGAAGTGAAAATAGCCATAGTTGACATAAGACTCCCAGACACGCATGGTTTTCTCTTGGGGGTCACAGGAATGGGCAGCGATAAAGCCATCGAAGAAATCCTCTTTACCCTTGAGCGCAC
Source organism: Chloroflexota bacterium (assembly GCA_016875925.1). GTDB lineage: Bacteria > Chloroflexota > Dehalococcoidia > GIF9 > UBA5629 > VGOF01. The sequence continues at coordinate 5,934 of VGOO01000038.1, read as the reverse complement.
AGTCGAGACAGCTACGCATGATGGGGCAGAAGGATGCGGGCAAAGCCCTATCCGCCTCGGTCACCGACTCATTGATGTTAGCATAGGTGCGGTAGGGCACCAAGTCCAGCGCGGTGAGCATCTCCAATGGGACATAGACGCAGGGATAGCCAACAATCTTCTTGCCTTGCGCCTTGAGCTCCTTGGCACGTCTGGGGCGGTCGCCATATATCTCTGCTGCTTTACTGAGCCCCTTGCTCTTCTCTACCATATTTCACTCCTTTACCAGTCGAAACCTTCCTGCTTCCTGACGCCGCGGTAATGATCCATGGTTTGTTCAAAAGGCTCGGCTCGTGCCAGCGTATCAACGGGGTCGAACAACCGCAGGTCAACGATGTCTCCCTCTATGATTAGCGAGGGCACCTTGAGCTTGTCCTGCAGCATGCTAGCCACAAATGGCAGGTGGGTAGAGGCGCTGCGGCAACTGATTAGCGGATGCAACATGGCGCCATCGCATCGCCATTCTCTGGCGTACTTGAGATAGGGGTAGGCAAAGGCGCCGCCAAGGACATTATTCTTGCGGGCGTCTTCGTAGTAGCCCAAGAATTTCTGCAGGCTGAACTTGGTGATGCGTTCCAGATGGTCTTTGACATGGCTCAAATCAATAGGTATGGGCGGGCGGTAGCCGAAGCTCTCCACCACGAAATTCCAGCCTCTTTCAGCCAGCTTGTCGAAAAGGTCCAGGCTATGCCAGGGCGGCAGCTCGGCGAACACCAGCCGATACTTCTCATCTGCTATGGCACCTATGCCTTTGTCCACCCTTTCTTTTACCTCGTCGTACACTGCCTTGATGCAGGGTAGCGTCTCCTTGGGGTTGCCCAGCATAAATAATGCAGGAGCCATGGAGCTCCAGAAATCCCTGCTGTGCATGGGGCAGGGCCGATTTTTGCGCAGCTCGCAAACCTCAAACCAAACACGATTTATCTCTATCATCAGGTTTACTATTTCGTCCAGCTTGGCCCAGTCCATCTTTCGGCCTACCATCTGCTCTACGAAAGCCACGAAATCGCGCAGGTGCTTCACCCCCAGCTCCACAATACGGTCGTAGGTACCTTCCATGAACATTTCCTTTACGCCGGGGGCTGTGCTCTCCAGGTTCCAAACGGGCACGTCCAGGTAACGGCCCAGCGCTTGGAACCACTTGTAGCGGGCATCACAGATGGCGGTGGAAGCAAGCAAAAATGCTGGCTTTGGCAGTCCGCCCAGAGGGGCATCCGGCGGTATCTTGCCGCCGTGCTCCTTCATCATCTTCGCCGTGTACCCCAGATTGACACGACTATAGCCGCAGAGGTGTGTGGGGAATCCTTCTGCATCGGAGAAATCCAGAAAAGGCTGGGCTTGTCCGAAGGCGGCCACGGCTCCGCCGTAGTTCTCAGGGTACAGCACTTCCAGGTCCATAGCTTTGAGAATTGGGTCACCGTAGTAGAAATTGAGCATGGCCCAGACTGTGGGCTTGCCTGCCTTCATAGCTTCGGCGCTCTTGGCATAGGCCTCATTCACCAGGGCACGGAGGGGATACATGGACTTGAGGCGTAGGATGGTTCTTTTCTTCTCTTCGACGACCATTTCTACCTCCTTGAATTGCGATAACGGGCTGAGTCGGTATTATAACACAACAGAAATATATTGCGACCACGTGGAGGACGTGGCGCACACGGTGTTGCTTCTGGCATCTGACGAATCGGCATACATCACCGGTCAGACCATATGTGTGGACGGCGGCATGTTCATAATGTGAAGCGTTTTCTACGTGTCACTCACCTTCGACTGGCTGTCCAAGAACTCCAAGAGATGATGTGACTTACGTAGGGGCGTGTTTTCAAACCCGCCCGCCCACGGGCGCACCTGAAGGTACGCCTCTACATGCTTTTTAGATGCCTCTCCTTGCAAGAGCCCTAGAGTTTAGTAGGGTGGGTTCGAGAACTTACTCTACTGGCATGAGCGGTCGTTAGCGCTGCAATATGAGGTTTTGCAGGCCGCCGGCTACCAGCGCTGACGCTGTCATGATGCCGGTGGCTTTCAGCATGTCTTTCCAGCCCAGCTCTCGCGACAGTATGGCAAAGGTAGCTACGCAGGGGAAGAGCATGGCAAGCACGGTGCTGCTTATCACCAGTTGCTGAGGGGTCAGCCCCAGGGGGGCTAACATGCCCACCGCCACGTCCTTGCGCACAAAGCCGATAGCCAGCGCCACCACGGTCTCCTTGGGCAGTCCCAGAAGCCCGGTGACCACCGGTGCGGTTACGTTGGCTATGAAATCGAACACGCCGATGGTATATAAGATGTTCACCGCCAGCACCGCTCCCAGCACGATGGGCAAGGCTTCCTTGATGAATCCGTAAATGCGCAGCCAGAGCTTCTCGCCAACCACCCGCCACGGCGGGAAGCGGTATGGGGGGATCTCCACCAGCAACTCAGGGCTGAATCCCTTTACCGTACGGTTCAGGATAAGGCCGATGACCACCCAGGACAGAAACAGCGTGCCGTAGACCATTGCTACATATTGCCAGCCCTGTTGCCCCACCAAGCCTATAATCATTGCCTGCAACGCGGCGCAGGGGACAGCGATGGAAATCAGCGTGGCGGCAATGAACCTCTGCTTGCGGCTTTCCAGGATGCGTGTGGCCATCACTGCCGGCACGTTGCAGCCCAGGCCAAGTATGGTGGGGATGATGGCATAACCGTGCAATCCCAGCCGGTGTAGCATGGTATCCGCCAGCACCGCTAATCGCGGCAGGTAGCCCACATCCTCCAGTATCCCCAGCACCAGGTAAAAGGAGAGGATATAGGGAATCACCACGCCGAACTCTATATACAGTCCGGTGCTGAGCAAGCCGAATGATTGCATATAGTCAATCTGCCCATTTATCAATTTGCCTATCAGCATGCTGTGCCAGATACCGCCCGGCTCAAGCATGGCGCTCAGCTTCATCAGCAGCGGCGCCCAGAGCCGTTCGAAGAAAGGGTCGGTTATGTAGTTGATAACGCCTTCGCCGATAAGGCGAATGACCCAGAAGCTGGCGAGTAGCACCAGTATTGCTAAGACAGCTCCGCCTGCAGGGTGGCTGCTAATATCTTCCAGCCTCTCGCGCCAGGTATGGTGCCGATGGCTTAGCGACTGCACCTGGTTGACGATATCGCCAACCCTGGCCCATCTTTCCGCATCGCTGACGAAGGCAATCGGCGGCGCTGCTGCACGGGGCATGCGTTCCACCAACTCCTTAATCCCCTCGCCGGTTACTCCTACAGTGGGCACGATGGGCACGCCCAGGAGCCGCTCCAGGCTGGTCACGTCTATGTTAATGCCGCGGTGGCGGGCATCATCCCACATGTTCAATGCCACTAATACGGGTAGCCCCTTTTCCAGCAGTTGCAGGGTAAGGTTCAGGTTTCTCTCCAGATTGGTGGCATCGACAACGTTGACGATGATATCTCCCTGCTTCAGCATATCCAGTGCCACCTCTTCGGCTTTGCTGGTTGGGTCGAGGGAATAGGTGCCGGGTACGTCTATGATTTGGGCCTGCTCTTTTCCTAGCCTTAGCTGGCCTTCGGTGAACTCTACGGTGGTGCCCGGGTAGTTGGAGGCAATGATGTGCGTGCCGGTGAGGCGGGAGAACAGTACGCTCTTGCCCACGTTAGGGTTTCCCATGAGCAGTATTTTCATTGTAACTCTCCGGATATTCAGCCTGGGTTATCGACTTCGACTACTATCTTGTTTGCCATTCCGAAGCCGATGGCTATCTGCGTATGGTCAACCTTGAACGTTACCGGGCCGCGTAAGAATGTAGAGCTGACCTTGGTGATTTTTTTGCCCGGCCTTATGCCCATAGCCTCCAGCCGCCGCACCAGGCCGTGGCCACCCAAAATCTCGATTACAGCGCCGCTTTGGCCGGCTTCCATGCGCCTTAGCGTTACCTGTCTTTTTTCTGCCATCATGGTTCTATTTCCTTTTCTTGCCCCTGCGACAATTGGAGCACAGGCCAGTCAGGCTCACCTCCACGCCGGCAACATCGAAATCGTATTCCTCGCCGATTTCTCCCTTGAGCTTCTGTGTCAGGGGAAAATCGAACTCAACCACCTTACCGCAACCGAGGCAGCACAGGTGCTGGTGCTCGGCAGCAGCCTTGGCCTCGTAGTGATGATGCTCCTCGGCGAAGTGCCGCTCCTCTATCAGCCCCAGTTTTTTAAAGAGATGCAGGTTGCGATAGACCGTGGAAAGATTGATGCGGGCGTGTTTCTCCTTTGCCAGCCGATAAAGCCCATCGGCATCAAGGTGGCAATCGCTGTGGCGGATGAGGTCAAGGAGCAGGGCGCGTTGCGCAGTCACCCGCTTGCTGGAGTTATTCAGCACCTGCCTGGCACTGGCGGGTTTAGGGCGGGTGGAACTCACCATCAAAGTCTCCTCTCTAGCCATCGCCTCTAATTGTAACGCAAATGCAAATCGTTTGCAAAATAAGGGGAGCGAGAGGCGCCTTTGGGATTAGGGGGCTATCTCAGAGCCTCAGGAAACAACGGGGTTTGTGTAGGGTGGGTTCATAAACCCACCAGTCCTTCCCGTGAAGGGACAGACCTTCAGGTCTGTCCCTGTGTTTGCTATTACTTCCCTAGCACGCTGGGCAGCCAGGTGGCGATTGGTGGGAAGAGCATGACGATAATCAGGCCGATGATCTGCAGTATGACAAAGGGGACAATGGAGCGGTAGATATCCCCCATGGTAATCCCCTTGGGAACGATGGCCTTGAGATAGAACAGGTTGAAGCCGTAAGGTGGAGTCAGATAGGCAGCCTGCATGTTGACGATGAACAGGATGCCGAACCATAGGGTATTGAAGCCCAGTGCCTTGATGATGGGAAAGGCTATGGGGGCCACCATCATCACCACCGCGAAATCGTCGATGACGAATCCCAGCAAGAGAATGATGAGCTGGATGGCAATCAGTACTACCCAGGGGCTTAGTTCCAGCCCTCCAACCATGTTCATCACCATGGTCTTGGCGCCCATAGCGCGGTAGAGATTGTTGAAGGCGCCGGCGCCCAGCAGCACCCAGGCGGCCATGCCGCCGACGAAGAAAGTCTCCTTGCAGGCCTCTGACACCACCTGCCAGTTCAGTTTACGGTAGACAGCAGCGCAGATGAGGGCACCAAATGCCCCGATAGCTGCGGCCTCGCTGGGTGTGGCGATTCCGGTGTAAATAGACCCCAGGATAAGCAGGATTAACAAAACGGGGAGGACTACCGACTTCAGGGAAGCGAACCTGTCCTTCCAGGTCACATCTTCTTCATACACCGGGAACCACTGCGGGCGGAAGCGCCCAGCAATACCGATGTAGGCTATGAACAGGCTGGCTAGTAACAACCCGGGGAGAATGCCACCGGCGAACATGTCACCCACCGATTCCCCGGTGACCATGCAGTACAAAATCATGATGATGCTTGGGGGTATCAGTATGCCCAAAGCGCCGCCGGCGGCGATGGTACCTAAGGCTATCTGCTTGTTGTAGCCCCGGTTGAGCATGGCGGGCAGAGCTATTAAACCCATGGTGACCGTGGCTACGCCGCTGACGCCGACGATAGCGGCGAAGATGACGCAGATGAGCACCACGCCCATTGCCAGGCCTCCTCTCACCCGGCCAAACCAGAGGTGTATGGCGCGGAACATGTCTTCGGCTATTCCAGAGCGCTGGAGTATGGAGCCTATTAGCAGGAAGAGGATGGCGGCAATGAATATGGGCTGCGTCCAGTTTTCGTAGGCGATGGAAGCCATCAAAGAGAGCGCCTCAGTGCCCCAGAGCAGAAAGGTGAATATGACCGCCACACCGCCCAGACAGAAGGCGATAGGCAAACCAGTAGCCAGCAGCAGGAAGAGCGAGCCGAATAATATCAGTGTAATCAGGGCGAC
>VGOO01000037.1 GCA_016875925.1 Chloroflexota bacterium | reverse complement strand
CCTTCTATTTCAGGCTTGCAGTTGAAAAGCGTTCAATCATCATGATTGACACTTTCTTGAGTGTGTCAACAACGCCAATACCCTCCGTCGCAATGCTTTCAAAAACAGGGATTCCGTTTAACCCTAACTTTCTTTCGATAGTTCCGATTTCAATTTTGGGGTCGAGGTCGCGCTTGTTGTACTGGAGCACTATTGGCGCATGCGCAACATCGATATTACATGATTCCAGATTCGAAACAAGGGATTGCCAGCTCTGAAAGTTGTCCTCAAGACGCGCAAGCTGGCTGTCGGCAACGAAGACAATCGCATCAGCACCGGTCACTATAATTTTCCTGCTTGCCTCATAAATCACCTGGCCGGGCACTGTGTATACGTTAAATCGCAATCTGAACCCCTCAATTGTCCCCAGATACATAGGAAAGAAATCGAAAAATAGCGTCCGTTCCTCTTCAGTATCCAGCATGATCATCTCGCCTTTTACATCATCAGACAACACCTTATGGATATGCGCCAGGTTAGTTGTCTTGCCACTTAACCCTGGGCCGTAATAGACAATTTTGAAGCTTATTTCCTTAGCTGGTTGATTTAAATACGGCATGGGCACTCATTTCTCTTCGAATATACGGTCTATCAGGCTGATGGCAAATTCCTTGAACCTCTCGCCATCTATTTCTGTTCCTGCCTTCGTGGAGTCGTATGCCTCCGCAATATCTCTAACAGCTTTACGTGCGACGTATCTCACCTTTCCCATTGCCATAGCGTCATCGAATATGATGAGCAACATTATGGAATCATCAACCAGGGAAAGGTGGATATTACGTTTTTCCCCTTGTTGGAGCAAAATTGAAAAATGGTCCTCGCCCACAAGCCTGGCTACCTCCTGGGTCGCGGAGAACATCCCGGCTACAAGTGCGGAAATCGCTGTCACATTCAAATAAGACAGGTCACCAACACTGACAAGGCAATTGCCCTGCTTCGTTATCAGCATGGTAGTTCTTGCTTCCGCATCCTGGTTGAGCCGGGAAAGCCTTTGTGTTAGGTCAACTTGTTGCATATATCCTCCTTGAAGCCAGCGAGGCTTTTCAATGAATTAGTCCTGCAGAGCTTTTGCTAATATCCGTTCCAGACATGATGCTATGTATGATTTCCGGGTCTACGGGCTTGGGCAGGTAATGGTTTGCACCGACCAACTGTTCTATTTTCTGTGTCACTGGGGTGTGGTCTGTAAGCATGATTATCTTTGTCTCAGGGAAATACCGGCGACTATAGGCAAGCAAAGCTAGCAAATCGCCTCTCTGAATGGCACTATCGACTATTAAATAATCAGGTTGATTTCGTTCCAGTTGGCGAAATCCGTCATTTCCAGAGGCCGCTGCGGTAACGGAAAAACCATGCCTGACCATAGCTCGGCCTATGGTCCACAGGTCACCCGGGTCATTCGATACTACTAAGACTTTTTTTGCCACCATCATAACAATCTCATGTGAATTGCCCTAACTATTTATAATCACCCAAATGAACCAAGTATAGATTAGTAAACATTTCTGCGGTTTGCAACAAATTTGAGGGGTTTAAGCTGGTACTTCAGTCTCGACTGGCACGGTAAATTAGTACTACACGGTGAAAGTTAGGTGCCCAAAAGGCCTTTACCAGCGGAATGACGAGCGTAATCGGACCTTTGACCAACTGTGTCTGATGTCTGCGGCTGGCAGCGGGAGAGATTTATCTTTGGGCGACTGTTCAGGCAAATGGTTGAACTGCTGCCAGTTAAGCCCCTGGGTGAGAATTTTCTAGGGTGGTCCTTATCTCCTCGTCCAGCCACTTCAGGTAATCCTCGTTGCCACCGATGATGGGCAGGGCGATGACTTCGGGGACGGTGTAGCTGTGGGCTTGCTTGACCAACTTGATGACCTCGGGAAGTACTGAGGCTTTGGTCTTGATGATGAGCAGGCTCTCCTGGACTGAGTCCAGCTTGCCTTCCCACCAGAACTTGGAATCAGCTTTGGGCACGATGTTGACACAGGCTGCCTTGCGCTTCTCCAGCAGCAGGTCGGCTATTTTCTGTGCCTCTTCCTGCGAGCTGGCAGTGACCAGGACGACTATAGCTTTAGATTGTTTCACTAGATTTTTTCACCCTCACCTTAATCGAGGCTGTCTGAAAATAACATGTAGGGGCGTACCTTCAGGTGCGCCCACGAGACATACGGGTCCTTCCGTTGAAGGACGGGCGGGTTTGAAAACCCGCCCCTACGCAATCATGTCATCTTTTTAGAGTTTTCGGACAGCCTTGAGACATAGGTCATCCTCACATCAATCCAGTCGATAGTCACTACTCACCAGCCTCAAGTCACAAGTTTCAAGCCACAAGTATCTTGCATCCTGTATCTTGCGTCTGTCATTGGCTTCTGCCTATAGCCAGCATCTTGTCGACGGCAGCGATGGCCTTAAGGCGGATATCCTCAGGCACCTTGACCTCTGGTTGCATCTCCTCTAAAGACCACAAGACCTTCTCCAGGTTTATCAACTTCATGTTGGGGCAAACGGCTTGCTCGGAAACAGGAATGAATTTCTTGCCGGGGTTTTCTTTCCGTAGCCGATGGATAATCCCCACTTCTGTGCCCACAATCATCTCCCTGACATCATCTCGCTGGGCAAACCGAATCATGCCGCTAGTGCTGAAAACCTGGTCAGCCACAGCTATCACATCCGGCTTGCACTCAGGGTGAACCACCACAATCGCATTGGGATGTTCCTGTTTTGCCTGGGCGATATGCTCCGGCCGAATCCGGGCATGGGTGGGACAGAAGCCAGGCCACAGGATAAATTTCTTATTAGTCTTTGTGGAAACGTAATGCCCAAGGTACTGGTCGGGCACAAAAAGTATCTCGTTCGCATCCACGCTCTCTACCACCTTGACCGCATTGGCTGAAGTGCAACAGACATCAGACTCCGCCTTCACTGCCGCTGAGGAGTTGATGTAGCATACCACCGGCACTCCTGGGTGTTCATTTTTCTTGGCGCGCAGAGCCTCTGCGGTAATCATGTTAGCCATGGGACAGCCAGCATGTATCTCCGGCAGCAATACGGTCTTGTTAGGACAGATGATAGAAGCCGTCTCCGCCATGAAGTGAACCCCGCAGAAGACGATGACATCAGCATCGGTCTTAGCTGCGTTCTGGCTCAATTCCAGCGAATCGCCGATAAAGTCGCCAATGTCTTGCACCTCTCCCAACTGGTAGTTGTGTACCAGGATGACAGCGTTTCTCTTCTTTTTCAGGTTCAGGATTTTGTGGCGCAGCTCGGCTTCTCGGTCATTCATCGCTCACAATTCTCCATTCGTGGGCATAGACGTTCATCTTCTTACCCCTGACAAAGCCCACCAAGGTCACGCCCAGGTTTTTGGCTAGCTTAACACCCTGGTCGGTGGGAGCAGACTTGGAAATTAGTATAGGGATATTTCTCTTATTTACCTTAAGCAGAATTTCTGAGGAGACTCTGCCGCTGGTGACTATTATGCGGTCTTCTATTGGAATATCGTTCAGCAGGCACTCCCCAAAAATTTTATCGATGGCGTTGTGCCGTCCTATGTCTTCGCTGAAAACCAGAATATTCTTTGTGTCACATAAAGCGGCGCTGTGAACACCGCCAGTTGCCCTGAAGACCTGAGAGCGATGCTGGAAATCTTTAACCAGGGCGAAGATTTCAGAGGCTGATATTGTAGTCCGGGATTCCACCTTCACCTTGCCCTGGACATCAGCTACGTTATAGAAAGTTGCCCCCCTGCCACAGCCAGAAGTTATCATGCGTTTGAACAGAAGCTCCCTGGCCAGCTCTTTGCCTCCTGCAGTTTCAACATGCACCACACCCTTCTGTCTGTCAACCACTATATCCCTGATATCGTCTTTACCGTGTATTAGCCCTTCAGAAAAAAGAAAACCAACAGCTAAATACTTGATATTTGTGGGCGAACACAGAAGAGTTACCAGCTCCTGTCCATCCAGGAAAACTGTGAGGGGGAACTCTCTGACGACCAAATCGTCAACTTCGTCTCTGCTCTGCTCAGTGATTCTGAAGACAGACAGCTTTTCGGTCTCCTCATCCATTTCTTATTTCCCCTATTTCGTCTCCGCGCTTGACTGTCCCCCCCCGCACCACTCGAGCAAACACCCCTTCTTTTGGCATGATACACTTGCCCACCTGACGCATGATGGCACAGCCAGTATGGCATTCTTTGCCTATCTGGCTTATTTCCAAGACAACCTCTTTCCCCACAGCCACTCTGGTACCTACAGGGAGAGAAACCAGCGCTATCCCTTTGGTGGTCAGATTTTCGGCGAAGCCGCCGGGTTTGACATCCAGGCCCAGCTTACGCATCTTTTCGATGCTCTCCATAGCCAGCAAGCTTACTTGCCGATGAGAGCAGCAATCAGCGTGGGCATCGTTCTCAAGGCCGTATTCTTCGCGGAACAGGCCTTCGCCGATGTCCTGTTTCGGCACACCCTTGTCATCGCTACGGCAGACTGCGATTATTTTAGCCATAATTTAGTCCAACCCTACTTGCAAGTGAGAGGGGCGTTCTTTTCTGTCATCGCGAGGCACACAGTGCCGTGGCGCTCTCTTACAGTTGAGGACAGACCATTGAGACCGCCACGCTTCGCTCGCGGTGACAGGGGAAATCGGCTCGTAATGCCAATCAAATATAGGGGCCGACCACCAGGTCGGCCCGAGCAACAGGCTTTCCGTGTCTACAGTTCGCCGTTAAGCACCTTCTCCCTGAGTATCTCCCACTGGACAGCGGTCAGGACGCAGACGTTGTCCTTCTCGCCGATTTCCACCTGGGACTCAGTGACACTGACCTCGGGGCAGCAAGAACCCTCTTTGCACAGTTTGACTATCTTCATTTAGTCTTCCCTCCTTAAATAGTAGCTTGCGGACTAGCGTATCCGCGATTTGAATTATTATCTATGATACAGCCTTTCTTCTTTATAGTCGAATGAAAATCTGCTTAGTAGCTTCCAAAACATATTGAGCAATAGCAAGATTGCTGACTGCCTAATGTGGTAGAAAACCACGATGGAAGAACCAGAGGTAGATTGGGGAATTATTAACAGCAGTTTTCTATCCGCCGGCAATTACTGTAATAATCAGAAGCTCATCACCGTCCTTGACTGGCTCAGTCAGCGGGTCCGTCTGAGAGCTTCGCAAGTTGACACAGATATCGTAGAAGCTGTGCAGCTTGCCCTGTTCATCCAGGAGCTGTTGCTTCATGCCAGGAAACTTTGCCTCTAGGTTATCCAAACATTCAGCCACAGTATGTCCAGAAACCTCGACCACGCTCTGTCCTCCGGCGAACTTCTTGAGACAGGGATGAAGCCTGACCTTGACGCTCATTTCTGGCTACCTGGAAGGTGACCACAAACCTCACAATCGGGATGCCGTTCCAGCTTAATCTCCATAAACTCCATGTTCAACCCGTCGTAGACCAGAAGGCGGTTGGTCAAAAGCCCCCCGATTCCCACAATGTATTTGATGACCTCGGTAGCTTCTATGCTGCCAATGACAGCGGGAGCAACACCTATGACCGGCGTCACCTCAGGATGGGGAGCACGCGGATAGATGCATTTCAGGCATGGGGTTATGCCCGGAATTATGGTGGTAGCCCGGCCTTCGAAACCGCGTACCGCGCCGTGAAATAGGGGTACTCGCTGATTCACGGCGACGCTGTTTAATATATATCTAGTAGGAAGGTTGTCCATGGCATCAACTATAGCATCGAACCTACCAAGCAGTTCTAGGGCATTGTCTTCTGTTATGGTCTCAGTTACCGCCTCAACCGAAATCTCCGGGTTCAAGGCTTGAAGCTTTCTCACAGCCACCTGAGCTTTCTTTTTCCCGATATCGCCATCACCGTAAAGAACTTGCCGATTCAGATTGCTCAGTTCCACGGTATCATGGTCGATTAACCGGATTTTACCTACACCCGCCACAGCCAGGTAAATGGATATCACCGAGCCCAGGCCACCAGCTCCAGCAATAACCACCCGCTTAGCCCTCAATTTTGCTTGCCCTTCTTTCCCAACCCCCTCGATTATAAGCTGTCTTTCGTACCTTTGTAGGGCTTTATTACCATCCATACTTGCCATCCTACACATGAGATGTAAAGTTGTCAAAACCAGGCGATTTCGTATTTGCATCGCTATCTACCTTTGCATTATGATACTACCACAGCCGTAAACACAGTGAATAGCACTCCACTCATCGATAAAGCCAGGGAATACTTGCCTCCAGAGAAAGTGAAACTGGTAGAGGCAGCGTATGAGTTCGCGCTGAAAGCTCACGAGGGCCAGGTGCGTAAGTCCGGCGACCCTTATCTGGAACATCCATTGCAGACGGCAGTGATGCTGGCCGAGCTGCAGCTTGACGCCGCTACCCTGGCTGCAGCCCTTCTTCACGATGTGACCGAGGACGCGGGAGTACCATTGGGCAAGGTCGAGTCCAAGTTTGGCCGCGAGGTGGCTAAGCTGGTTGATGGTACTACCAAGCTAAGCAAGCTGTCCTGGAGAGCCAACGCAGCACAGAAACGGGAAACGCAGGCGCAGAATCTGCGGAAAATGCTCATCGCCATGGCCGAGGATCTCAGGGTGGTGTTCATCAAGCTGTCTGATAGATTGCACAACATGCACACATTAGAGGCTCTGCCACCCGAAAAACGCCGTAGCATCGCCCATGAGACATTGGAGATTTATGCCCCACTAGCTCATCGCCTTGGTATCTGGCAGATTAAGTGGCAGTTGGAAGACCTCTCATTCCGTTACTTAGAGCCCAAACAATATCACAGGATAGCCCGACTCCTGGCCACGCGCCGAGAAGAACGCGAGGATTTCATTGCCGATGTCACCACCACCCTGGAGAGAGAACTGGAAAAAGCTGGTGTCGAGGCAGAGGTTGCTGGCAGACCCAAGCATATCTACAGCATCCACGACAAGATAGAACGATATGCCGAACAGGGCAGGGATTTCGACCAGATACACGACCTGCTTGCTGTACGTATATTGGTGAACACCATTCCGGACTGTTACCAGGCTCTGGGCGTAGTCCACAACCTGTGGCACCCCATGCCCGAGGAGTTTTCCGATTTTATTGCCAACCCGAAGGAAAATGGCTACCAGTCGTTGCACACCACGGTTCTGGCGAAGGGCACCACACCATTGGAAATACAAATTCGCACATACGAGATGCATCGACTTGCCGATTATGGCGTGGCTGCTCACTGGCGCTACAAAGAAGGTGTTAAGCACGACCAGAACTTTGAGAATAAGATAGCCTGGCTACGCCAGCTTATCGAGTGGCAGAGCGAGTTGGGTAGCGAGGAATTTCTGGAATCACTGAAGACAGACGTTTTCATAGACCAAGTCTTCGTCTTTACACCGCAGGGAGAAATAAAGGAGCTGCCAATAGGTGCTACACCTCTGGACTTTGCTTATCGCATCCATACTGAACTGGGACATCGCTGCATCGGCGCTAAGGTAAACGGCAGGCTGGTGTCCCTGAGCTATGAGCTAAAGAACGGCGACGTGGTGGAAATCATGACTACCAAGGCCAGCAAGGGGCCAAGCCTTGACTGGCTGAATCCAGACCTGGGCTTCGTGAAGACCTCCCATGCACGTGAGAAGGTGAGGCAGTGGTTCAAGAAACAGGAGCGAACCCAGAACATTGAACGCGGCCGCCAGATTCTGGAACGAGAAGTCAAGCGTCTGGGTATAACATTGCCCAATAACGAGGAAACTGCGCAACTGTTTAATTGTGAGACGTATGACGACTTTCTGGCAGCAATTGGCTACGGAGGCATTACCCTCCACCAAATTGCCCTCAAGCTAGCCACCGAACCCGAACTCGAAGAACCTCCGGTAGTGGCAAAAGCTCAGGGAGTAGCTAAGACCACCGGAGCCACCATAGAAGTTCTCGGTGTGGGCGACCTGCTTACCCACTTAGCTGCCTGCTGCAGTCCCTTGCCCGGCGATGACATTATCGGTTATATTACGCGGAGCCATGGTATTACGGTGCACCGAAAAGATTGTGTGAACGTACTCAACATTGAAGAAAAAGAGCGACTTATACAGGTGAACTGGGGGAAAGTCCACGAGGTATACCCTGTCAACATTCAGGTGGATGCCTGGGACAGAGTAGGAGTCCTTCGTGACATTACTACTGTGGTTGCTGATTCCAATGTGAATATAGCCAGTATCAGCACCAGTTATGAAAGTGACATCACCTCTGTCTATGCCACCTTGGAGATCAGTGGCATGGCTCAGTTGTCACATGTGCTTTCCAAGTTACAGGGTGTCCGCGGCGTTATCAGCGTTAAGAGAACCAGCCAGGCCAAAGCTGGTATTAGCACATAACTTGAAGGAGGTACAGATTGCCCAAAGAGACAACATCAGCAGAAAAGGCAGCACGAGCAGCGGAAAGAAAAAGTCTGCGGAACAAGTCTATCAAGAGTGAAACTAAGACTCGCCTGGCCCGCGTAGAGGAGCTTGTTGAGAGCAAAGACATCGAGTCAGCCAAACAGGCAACCGTTGTTGCTATAAGCACACTTGACAGGGCAGCTAAGAAGGGTGCCATCCATCCCAACACAGCCGCCAGACGCAAATCTCGCCTGATGAAGAAAGTCAACAAGGCGGCAATAGCTCAAGCCAGCCCTGCTGAACCCAGGAAGACGCCCAGGGCCAGAAAGCCCAAATCTTAGGTATCTAAGTCTCTGATATTGTAAACCACAAGAGCAAACATGCCATGTGCGACTATCTTGTGTTAGCATTCGGCTTGCTTTAATATCCTGACTTGGTGTACAAATAAAGAGAATGCTTACGGCGCAGTTTCAGTCTGTGGGACGTGACCTCTGTGCTCGAGGTTTGGTATCCTCACACAGTGGCAATCTCAGTGTCAGGATAGGTGAGCGCCTGTTTATCACTCACCGCAGCAGTATGTTGGGTGCCTTGGAGGAGCATGACCTGATAGAAACAGGCCTGAACAAGAATGACCGCTCCACGCCATTGGCTTCCACCGAACTGGATGTTCACCGCGCTATTTATAGGAAGACGTCTGCCCTAGCCATAGTCCATGCCCATCCCGTTTATGCCGTAGCCCTCTCTTTTACCGAGCGAGATATCAGCCCTCGGGATGTTGAGGGTAAGCTGTTGCTGCCAAAAGTGCTAGTCTTAGGCCACGGGACTGCCGTTAAACCAGGTGGCTTCGCCGAGGAAATTGCAGAGGCACTGAAGGAAAACAAGGTTGTTCTGGTTCGCGGTCACGGTAGCTTTGCCGTGGGGCAGCTATTGGAGGAGGCTTACCACTATACCACAGCATTGGAAGAAAGCAGCCGCTTACTTTACCTGCTCAAAGCGCTACGGGTAGAAGTCCACTGACCTCTGGTTCACCTTAACAAAGACCGGCGAAGCTACCTTCAAAACTGCGCTCTTTTACTAGTACTAGTTGGTCTTGGCCACTCTGGCTTTAACCGGAGTGCACCAGTCCAGGTACTTGGGGTTCTTGCCCCTGATGACATCAAAATAGAGCTCTTGTAGTTTTTGGGTAAACTTCCCTATATTGCCATCGCCCACCTGTCGTTCATCAACCTCGATTATCGGCGTAACATGGGCTGCAGTACCTGTGAAGAAAGCCTCATCCGCTGTATAGAGCTCAGTGCGGTCCACCGTTCTTTCTTCCGTTTCAATTCCTAACTCGTTTTTGGCCAGTTTCATCACCGTATCTCTGGTGATACCTAGCAGGATGTTGTCGGAACTGGGTGGTGTGACCAATTTGTCGTCAATAACCAGGAAAATATTCTCACCGCTGCCTTCGGCCACATGCCCGTCGTGAGTTAGCAGGATGGCCTCGTCAAAGCCTCGTATATTGGCTTCAGTCTTGGCTAAGGCACTGTTCACATATATGCCTGTGATCTTGCCTCTGGCCGGAATCATGGTATCATCAATGCGCCGCCAGGAAGATACACAGCAGCGGACTCCTTTATCAGTATCGAGATAGGCCGGTAGTGTGGCTACCACAATAAGAAAATCGTCCTCTAAGTCGTGAAGTTTGACCCCAATTGCCTGCTGGCTCTTATAGGCCAGAGGACGGACATAAACATCCTCTTGATAACCGCTCTTATTCACCACCTCCACAGTCAGCCTGCATAGCTCGTCTATAGTATATGGCAAGTCTATCTTCAGAATCCGGCATCCCTTATGTAGCCGCTGATAGTGTTCTTTGAGGCGGAAGAGATATAGCTCCTGTTTCTCCTTGTTCCAGTTGCCACGGATTCCATCAAAACAGGCAGTACCATAGTGCAGAGCATGGGTTAGAACGCCGATTTTAGCTTCGGATAAAGGCACAAACTTTTTATGAAAATAAGCATATGGCGGCATGACAATTCTCCTTCCCGAGTTTTAGTGGCAGTACCAAGCCTAGCTGTGACCACCGAGTTTACCAAAAAACCAGGTAAGTTGCCAAAACTTAATCCTCCCCACCCCTAGAGAATATATCTTTCAGGGCAAAGGTCCGGCCGGTTTGGATAGCAGCGAACCCGTATTTCCGGCGGATGCGGTCGATGGTTTTGTCCAGCAATTCTAGGCGTCGCGATGCCTGGTCAAACATGGTAAGCTGCCTGGCCTCACCAACGAGGTTCGATACGCCAACTCCGATGAGCCGCACCGGCTTGCGCTTCTTTGCCAATGCCTGCTTCAACAGTCGAACGGCTTCAACGAAGATGGCTTCATCAGAAGCCAAAGATTCTTTAGGAGTGAAGCGCCGAGTGATGGTTTCAAAGTCAGAATATCGCAACTTTAATATTACACTCCTGGCTCTCTTGCCCTCATAGCGCAAATCGGCTCCGACTTTTTCAGAAAGGTGGCGCAGCATCCCCTCAAGGAACTGGGAATCCAAGGTATCTCGCTCCAATGTCGTCTCACGGCTGATGGACTTGACTTCGCCATATACTTCTACTCTGCTCTCGTCTATACCGTTGGCGTGTTCATGCAGCATAGCCCCAAAGGTGCCGAACCGTCCCTTCAGCAATTCCTGTGGCAGGTCGGCAAGCTGACCGATGGTCTTTATGCCCATCACCACAAGCGTCTGTTCAGTCTTACCGCCAACGCCAGGCAGGCGTGCCACCGGCAAAGGCGCCAGAAAGCTTTTCTCTCCACCGATAGGGACTTCAATCAGGCCGTCCGGCTTGCCCAAATCAGAAGCTACCTTGGCCACCACTTTAGAGGGGGCTATGCCCACCGAGGCAATCAGGCCAAGCTCCTTTCTGACCCTTTCCTTTATTTTCTTTGCAATCTGAAGTGGTGTGCCGAAGATATCGCAGCCAGTCACGTCTAGATAAGCCTCATCAAGCCCCCCAGGTTCCAGTGATGGTGAAAAATCTGCCAGAATATTCATAAATCTGGCCGAAAAATCCCGATACTTCTTGAAATCGCCTTGAAGAAAGATAGCCTGTGGACAGAGACGATAAGCTTGGGTCAGTGGCATGGCGGCTCTGACGCCGTAAGCGCGCGCTTCGTAGGAGGCAGAGGCAACCACGCCGCGTCGGTCGGGCCGACCACCAACTATGACTGGCTTACCCGCCAGTTCTGGAACAAGCACCTGCTCTACGGAAACAAAAAAGGCGTCCAGGTCAATGTGCAAAATGTGGCGGGTCATGGTTCAAAGAAGATTATAGAACAGCCGGTGAAAAGGGACAAAAGCACAAACAACTGGGCCCCGACATCGCGGGTTAAAACGGTTCAGCCAGAGTACGAGTGCTTAAGTAAACGACTGGAAAGGCAGCTTCTTTGGGTCTATTCCCATTCCCATAAGCCCTTTGTCTCTAAGGATCTCTAGGGCGCTGGACAACTGTTTCCGCTGTTCTGGGGATAGTGATGACATGATTTTATGGAGCATCTCCCGCTTCATTGCCAGCTTGTAGGCTGCTTCCCCTTTCTCGGTTAAGCTCACTCTTACTAGATTCTTCTTATGTAGGTCCTTGGTCTTTCTAATGAGCCCGGCCTTCTCCATGCGGGAGAGGAGTCCGGAAATGGAGTGAGGTTTGCGCACCATCCACCTGGATATCTGGGCGGGGGTAGTCTTGTCGCCGATGCTCTTTATCACCGACAAGGCTGCAGCGTGCATGGCAGTGAGGCCATCTTCTCTGAGCTCGTTCTCTCTAGCCTCAAACAGAATGTCGCTGGTTTGTTGCAGCAATACCCACAACCTGTAGTCTTGATTGATTGCAGAAATATCGGCCACCGTTTTCTCCTTTGGCTATTTATCGCTCCGATTCAAGCCATCATTATTTAACTCTAAAAACTCAAGCTCTTCTCTCTCAGGTAAATTTAGATTATAACATAACTGTCTTGCGTAATCCAGCACGATTATCTCTATGGTAGAGGGGCTTGACGGGTGAATGTAGCAGTAGTACTATCGTTGCCAATACCCATCAGCTACCGTCGAAAATTGCGTTGGAGGGGGTAAGCACCATGAACCTCGGCAGCTTAACAGAAGAGAACATCAAAAGATTTGGGGAGTACGAATCAGTCTATTTTGAAGGCAAGTGGTACACCAATGTCGAGATGAACCAAACAGCCAACCGCCTGGGCAATGCGCTGAAGTCATTGGGCATAAGCAAAGGCGACCGAGTGGCTATCCAAATGCCCAATAGCCCGCCAGTATTTGCCTCATTCCCGGCAATCTACAAGATAGGCGCCATCGTCGTCCCCATGAGTCCGTTGCTCAGACCAGACCAGTCGGCATATATATTCCGTGATTGCGGAGCAAAAGCTGTCATCACCAGTCCAGAATACGCCGTCTGGGCGCAGCAGGCTCAAGCCCATGCCCCTGAGCTCAAGCATGTCATAGTTACCGAGCGCGACGATATCCCGGAGACTGTCTCCTACAACGAGCTATTGTCGAAGAGTTCCCCAGAGCTGGAAATTGAAACCACCGACAATGACGACCTGGCAGCACTTATCTATACCGCAGGGACTACAGGACAGCCCAAGGGAGTGATGCACACCCATTTCTCCCTTTATATCAATGCAATCGAGTTCTACTACTACATCCTGGTCCGGCGCCCTGTTGACCTGAGATTAACTAGCAGGGCGCTCGACTCCAGAACACTCCAACCTATTGACATAGTGCAACATACCACCGGCATGGACCGCACAGGCATTGGCCTGGCAGTGCTACCACTGTCTCACTCTTACGGCATCGCCTTCAGCAACCTGGGTGTTCTTATGGGAACAAGAGCTGTTGTCTTAAAGTGGTTCAATGTCGAAGAAGCCTTGAAGAACATGGAAGCCTTCAAGGTTACGGGGGTGGCTATGGTCCCTACCATGTATATCTTAATGCTAAACTACCCCGATTTTGACAAGTATAATTTAAGCTCACTCAAGGAGTGCATCTCCGGCGGCAGTGCGCTGCCTGTGGAGATAGCACAGGAATGGAAAAGACGCACCGGCATAGACATCAGGGAAGGCTGGGGGCTAACTGAATCGGGAGCCACTACCACAGGACAACCCGCGAATTTGCCGCCTAAATATGGCTCTATCGGGAGATGTCTCCTTAAGTGCAATACCATCAAGATATTTGACGAGAATGAAAAGGAATTGCCTCCGGGACAGGTTGGTGAGCTGGTGATAAAAGGGCCCACAGTGATGAAGGGGTACTGGAATGCGCCCAAGGAAACAGCCGAGGTGCTGAAGGACGGCTGGCTTCATACCGGAGATATAGGCTACATGGACACGGACGGCTATTTCTACATCACCGACCGTAAGAAGGATATAATTATCAGGGGGGGAGAAAACATCTCCCCGAGAGAAGTTGAGGAGGTCCTCTTCAAGCATCCTAAGGTAGCCGAGGCGGGGGTCGCGGGCATTCGCGACGAAGTCTATGGTGAAGAGGTGAAAGCCTTCATAGTCCTCAAAGCCGGTGAACAGGCGACCGAAAGCGAGATTATTGCCTTCTGTAAGGATTACCTGCCCACATATAAGACACCAAAAGTTGTCCAGTTCATCGAGGCATTGCCCAAGAACTTGATGGGCAAGGTACTCCGTGCAGAATTGCGCAAGATGGGCTAAAGGCTATCGGTGAATCTGAGCACTGATTATCAGCTATCTATCCAGCAGTTGCTTCACCATCTCCACGACCTGGGGTAATATGTCACCAGTCTTCCCCTGGATGATGTAATCTGAAATCCCATCTCGGGTTAGAGGCGTCGGTTCGGCGTTAATTTCCACTATTGCGGCAGCCGCCACCTCTTTTACAAAATAAAGACCTGACTTAGCCTTTTTCTCTTGTTCGGCTTCGCGCTGCCGTGCTATCCGTGGCAATTGGGCAAAGGGATATACCACTGCCGAGGTACCGCAGATTAGCATCAAGTCACACTTCCAGGTTTCCTCCAGGCTCTGATGAGCCACGTCCGAGGGAATAGGCTCATTGAAATGCACCACGTCTAGCTTGAGCGGATTCTGGCACTTCTTGCAAAGTGGCAGTAAAGGCTCATCCATATTATCCAGCTCGTACTCCTCAAACTCGAACCTTGAGCTGCAAGAGGGACATCTCAGCCTGTTCACCGCACCGTGATATTCTAGTACGCGTCGGCTTCCTGCTTTTCGGTGCAATCCGTCTATGTTTTGAGTGATTACGCACTTCAGGATACCCAACTTCTCCAGCTCAGCCAGGGCATGGTGGCCCGAGTTCGGTTCAGCCTGCCTCAGGATACTGTAAAAGGAAATCCCGCTGGAGACAGCTTGCCAGTATTCCTTCGGGTCACGCAGGAACTTATCGTAGGTCTGGTAGGCGGCCATCTCAGCTTCTGGGTTCCTAGTCCAGATTCCATTAGGCCCGCGGAAATCGGGAATCCCTGATTCCGTGGAAATGCCGGCGCCGGTCAAGGCAATGGCATACTTGCTCTTGACCAAATCAGCAGCCGCTCGCTCAATCAGAGGTTCACCCATGATATTATTCTTGTATCACCTGCACGCTCAAGTGTCAACCTCGTCTCTTACACCACAAATGCAGCGCCAGGTTTCAGCCTCGCCTTCAGTCTTTTCTAATCCAAGAATGAGCCTGAAGGAATGAGTCTAGGCACCTCGGTTAGGAAGTCGAGAGATGTATTGGAAGAGATCGGAGCGTGCTTTCACCATCCTTTCTGCGAATTCATTATCGCTCATTTGATTAGCAATGTCATCAAGCTGCTGTAGTGTCTTGCCAGCTTTCAAATAGCTCTGTGCCTCAGGTAGTGATTTCAGCTTCTCGT
>VGOO01000036.1 GCA_016875925.1 Chloroflexota bacterium | reverse complement strand
GCCAAAGTCGCTCATCGCAAAGATATTTATCGTTGAAGCCAGTGCCAAATAGCCTGTAAGCTCTTTAGATAGCGTGCACCCTGCCACAATGGGGGCACTTTACGGTGGGGGATTTGAAGCGGGGGGGAATACGCAGGATAGTGCCGCAGTCGCAGGCCACAGTCTTATAATCGTGCAGGTTCCACATCACGTTCGAGGTCTCCCGTGCCTTCTGGACTTCGTCCGGCTCCCATTCAACCTTTTCGGGCTTAGCCTCCCGCAACGAGACAGCACCAACAACAGTGGCTACCGTGGCAGCCGACATGACTCCACTTCGAGACCCCCGAACCTCTGCATAAGCTTTATTGTAATCAGCAAAAGAACCGCCAGCCATGGCTCGCAAAATGCGTATCCGCTCTGAAATAGGCGGATGTGTGCTGGTCAAATCGCTGGCAGCCATTCCCCTCTTGCGAAATGGATTGCAGATGTACATCGGCGCCGTGGCCTTGTTAGCTGACCTCAACTCCTCAGTAGAAGCAGCTATCTTCTCCAAGGCTGACGCCAGCCCCTCGGGATATCGGGTATATAGTGCAGACGAGGCATCAGCCATGTACTCCCTCCTCCGGGATATGGCAAAGTAGATAAGCTGGGCAAGAATCGGGGCTAGAATCATGAGCAGGATAGCCACGATAACAATGATTATCTGGCCAGAACCTCCACCAGATGCCGAACTCCTCCTCGACCCACCCATGCCACCAAAAATCATGAACCGCGAAGCGTACCAGGATAATATAACTATTGTGCCCAATAGCACACTGCATAAAGCCATAAGTAGCACATCCCTATTATTGATATGTGCTATTTCATGTCCCATCACCCCCTGCAGCTCATCTCGATTGAGTTTCTGCAACAGCCCAGAGGTAACCGCCACTGATGCCTTGCTGGGGTCGCGGCCGGTGGCAAAAGCATTCATCGCCGGGTCATCCACGATGTAGATATCCGGCATCTTCTCTAAGCCAGAGGCAATCTTCATCTCCTCAACGATGTTGTACAGCCGCGGATGGTCATCCCGTGTGATCTTCCTGGCACCAGACATAGACAGCAGGATACTATCCCCCTGGAAATAGCCCACCAGGCTCATGATAATCCAGAGCAATAGCGCCATAGCCAGGCCAGCAGTAGGGCTATCGAAGAAATAGAGGCCCAGAAAGTAGCCCAGCGCCAGCAGCAGCGCCCCCATCACGATTACCAGCCCCACTGACCTGATGCGATTAGACCTGACCTGTTCCCACATGTTCCAAATGCTTTAAGTCTAAGTGAAGCTGACCCTAGGCGCTCTCCGCTCCTCCTCTGCCTTGGTCTCGAAGAACTCGGCAACAGTGAAGCCGAACATGCCAGCTACCATGTTGGAAGGAAACATCTGTATCTGGTTATTGAACTTCAGCACCGAATCGTTGTAGAACTGGCGGGAGAAGCTTATCTTGTTCTCCGTGGAAGTCAGCTCCTCCTGCAAAGCCAGGAAATTCTGATTGGCCTTGAGGTCGGGATACTGCTCCGCCACGGCGATCAGCCGGCTCAAGGCAGCGCCCAGTTCACCTTCGGCCTTGGCTCGCTCACCGGCTCCGGACGATGCCACCTGCTGGGCCAGATTGCGTGCCTTGGTCACAGCTTCCAGCGTCTCACGCTCGTGCTTCATGTAGCCCTTGACCGTCTCCACCAGGTTCGGAATAAGGTCAAAGCGCCTCTTGAGCTGGACATCTATCTGCGCCCAGGCATTTTTCACCTGGTTGCGCGCCCTGACCAGGCTATTGTAGATGCCTACCAGTATCAGGACAAGGAAAAGTACAATGCCAAGAACAACCAAACCTATTATCATCTAACACCTCCTCAGTGATGCAGGATAGATTATGCCAAACATTATTAGACCTGGAACACCTCTTCCAGAAAATTTATGACCTGCTTTTCCGAGTCTTGTTTTCCCAGGAGCTTTTCGGGCTGCTTGCTAATCAACTGGGCCACCTCCCCACCATCAAACCATAGCCCATCGCCGCTCTGGCAAACATCTATAACCAATTCCGGCTCCTCATGAGGCCTCGTCTTCCTCATCTTGTGGCCGCAGATGGGACACTTCCGCTTCTTCTCCAAAGTCGCAGCTTCAGGATGAGTTGCCAGCTCTACAAGCAATGGAGACGTAGTCTCCGCGCCTACAGATTTCAGCAGCAGCTCCAGCTCGCCAGAATCGAACCACACGCCTTTGCAGTTGATGCAATGGTCAAGCTCGATATTGTGGTACTCGACCACTATCATGAGATTCTTGCAGGTTGGACAAAGCATAATTAGTCAAAAGTCAAGGCCTAAAGTTAGTGAATAAGTGTAAGGTGCTCAAGGAAAGGTGTCAAGGCAGCGACCATATCGCCGTTATCTACCTCATCGCCGTAATCGTGTATTAGCAGTGCCAATGCCCTCTGTGTTAATATCTGTCTCACACGGAGGAAAAACATGGCACCAGAATATTATGAAATAAACGAGCTGGCCAAAGAAGAATCCTGGCGCATGTTCCGTATCATAGGTGAATTTGTGGACGGATTCGATTCCCTCTCCAATATCCAGCCAGCAGTCACCATATATGGCTCAGCTCGGCTGAAGCCGGATGACGAGCTATATCCTAAGACACAGGAGATAGCACGCAGGCTGGGACAACTGGGATTTTCCATTGTCACCGGCGGCGGGCCAGGAGTCATGGAGGCAGCCAACAGAGGTGCCAGGGAAGCCGGTGTGACCTCCGTAGGGCTGAACATCGACCTGCCAGAGGAACAAACACCCAACCCTTACACCACCAAGTCCCTGGTCTTCAAACACTTCTTCGTCCGCAAGGTAATGCTTGTGAAATATGCCACCGCCTTCATCATCATGCCCGGTGGACTAGGAACACTGGACGAGTTGACCGAGGTGCTCACCCTGATGCAAACAGAGAAAATTAAACCTTTCCCCGTGATATTGTTCGACAACAACTACTGGAAGGGTTTCCTGGACTGGTTGAGAGCTCACACTCTGGGCAAAGGATTCGTCGAGGAAGCAGATTTCGACTTGCTCAGGGTCTGCGATACCACCGATGAGGTCATTGATACCGTACAGGAATGGTACCTGAAGCAGGCAATCGTGGGCAGAAAAGCGCTGGCCAAGCAATAGTTATTCCTTGAACATCTCCTTCATCGGCGTCCAGTAGAAGTCATGCCAGCCCTGGCTGATATCCTCATAGAAGTCCTCTGGGACATCCGATTGCTCAAAGGTCAATTGCGTTCCCTTATCGAGCTTTTTCAACGAGAAGCTAACGCGAGAATAATGACCCTCCGGCCAATCGCTAGCCCGCCATGACTGCACGATCTTCTCATCCGGCATCAACTCCAGGTTAACTCCCTCGATGTAATCGCCGTAGGCCTTGAACTTGCCTCCTATTTTTCTGCTGATGCCGGCTGTATCGCCGGTGAACCTGGAGTGCTTGCGCGAATCCATCAACGCCTCGTAGACCACGTGCGGGCTTGCTTTGAAAGTCACTATCTGACGGATAGTTTTCGTTTTCATGCCTCACCTCCGTTTACTTTGATTTCTCTAATCCAAAAGAACTTCGTCTCTATATTCCGGAACCACTACTTCCCACCCCATCTTCTGCCTAACCAAGTCAGCAAAACTCTC
Organism: Chloroflexota bacterium; assembly: GCA_016875925.1. Lineage (GTDB taxonomy): Bacteria > Chloroflexota > Dehalococcoidia > GIF9 > UBA5629 > VGOF01. The sequence continues at coordinate 12,164 of VGOO01000036.1, read as the reverse complement.
GGAGATACTGTGTTCACCATGGGTTACAAACAAGCGTCTGGGCAATCTCTGGAAACCTGACAGCCATCTCATCAGTTCGTCCCTATCAGCATGTGCCGAGAAGCCATCTAGTTGCACTATCCTTGCCCTAACGCGATAACGCTTGCCCAATATCCTCACCTTCTTAGCCTTGTCAACAATCTGCCTACCTAACGTTCCCGCCGCCTGATACCCTACAAACAGTATAGTATTCCTCGCCTTCGATATGTTGTTCACCAGGTGATGCTTTATCCTGCCACCGGTGCACATACCGGAACCAGCCATAATAATAACACTGCCCACTATCCTATTTATGGCTTTCGATTCATCAACAGTGTTCACCAGTTTGAGGCCAGGAAAGTCAAAGGGAGACTTCCTGCTATGGATGAGCTCGAGCATAGCTTTATCGAACATCTCCGGGTGACGGTCAAAGACATCGGTTATTGTTACCGCCATAGGACTATCAAGGAAAACCAAGAGATGAGGTATACGGTCTTCAAACAGGAGCCTGCTTAAATAAAACAGAACTTCCTGCGCTCGCTCTAGAGCAAATGCAGGAATGACTACATTACCTTTGGCTCTGACAGCGGCGTTGATCGCCTCAGCCAAAGTATTAGACATGTCTTCAACCGGCTCATGCAATCTGTCACCATAGGTGGACTCCATTACCACATAATCAACCCGGTCAAACAAGGTAGGGTCATTCAGGATTGGCTTGCCCCAGCGTCCAATGTCTCCCGTAAATATAACCGTTCTTTGCTCATCGTTTTCCTTAACGTCCAACCTGACCATGGCCGAGCCGAGTACATGCCCTGCATCATGAAAAGTAGCCTCGACGCCTTTGCCCAAACTCACCACATCACCATACTCCACTGGAGAGAACAACGGCATGGTAGCCCTCACATCTTGGGTGGTATAGAGAGGCATCTCAGGATACGGCCCCTTCCTGCCTTCTGCCTCATGCCTTTTCCGCTTGAATTCGGCATCTTCTTCCTGCAACCCGGCAGAATCCAGAAGCATAATCTCAGCAATCTCAGCAGTAGCCGAGGTGCAATAAACAGGACCGCGAAAGCCTTCCCTAACCAGCTTGGGCAGGAACCCGCAGTGGTCTATGTGAGCATGAGTCAAGAGGATGGCATCCAACTTTGCAGGCGGCACCGGAAAAGGCTCCCAGTCACGAGACTTTAACTGCCTCTCCTGATGCATTCCGCAATCCACCAGCAGGTTGAGACCATTAACAGAAAGGTGATAACGAGAGCCGGTAACCCCTTTGGCAGCACCAAGAAATGTCAGCTTAGCAGGCATGATTCAAAGACAGACGAGTCCCACAGATAATAGCAGAAGCAAACTCTCAAGGTAAAGGGCAAAACCCCTAGCCACAATTGACCATGCTACAAAGGCATACTATACTTGTGAGACTATGAAAAGGTTTCGGCAAGCAAAATCGCTCGGCATCATCGCTCTGGCACTAGCAATAACGCTGATAGCCACGAGCTGCATAAGAACCGCTCCACCAAGCAGCCTACCAGCTAGCGGAAACGGCATGCTCAACCTCTGGGACACTGGACCATATACCCTGGACCCTGCCATCTCCAGCGAACTCACCTCACACACCTACGTGATGCAGGTCTTCAGCGGTCTAGTCCGACTGGATGAACACCTGAAACCTGCGCCAGATATCGCCGAAAGCTGGGGCCGAAACCCAAACGGAAAGACCTATACTTTTCACCTGCGACGAGACGCCAGGTTTCACGACGGTACTGAAGTCACAGCTCACGATTTCAAGTACTCCTGGGAGAGGGCCTGCAATCCCAGGACAGGCTCACAGACAGCCTCGTCATACCTGATCGACATCGTAGGTGCAAGGGATGTGCTGGAAGGAAAATCAAGGGAAATCAGTGGTGTGCGAGTTATTGATGACCACACGCTTGAGGTCACTATAGACGCTCCTAAGGCCTACTTCCTAGCCAAGCTGGCCTACCCCACTGCTTTTGTAGTGCAAAAAGCCAACGTAGACACTGGCCGCGAATGGTGGCGCAAATCCAACGGCACTGGCCCATTCAAGGTAACAGAATGGCGAGAAGGTCAATTGCTAGTACTGGAACCGAGTAATTACCACTGGCAAGCCCCGCTCAAAATCAGCAAGGTGGCCTTTCACCTGCTAGCGGGTATGCCCATGGCCATGTACGAGACAGGCGCAATAGATGTAGTGCCTGTTTTTGGGCATTTTGCTGACAAGGTAACAGACAAGAACGGCCCCTTCTATAAAGAGTTGGCTATTTCCCCTGAGCTCAGCTTGTTCTACGCCGGTTTCAACACCACGAAGCCACCATTCGATGATGCCAACGTCCGCAAGGCATTCTGTCATGCTGTCAACAAAGAGCGCATTATAAAGCTGATTCTGAAAGGCATGAGCATCAAGGCAAATGGCATTTTACCTGTAGGTATGCCCGGCTACAACGAAAACCTGCGCGGGCTGGATTACGACCCAGCTAAAGCTATGAGCCTTATCGCAGCCTCTGAATACAAGTCCCCCGAAAATCTGCCGCCGATAACAGTCACTACATCCGGCGAAGGCGGTGATATACCGGACTACTTAGGCGCTATCATCCAGGATTGGAAACAGAATCTCGGCATAGAAGTAACAGTGAGACAACTTGAGATGGAAATCTTCTCACAACCCCTGACACTGAAGCAGGAATTAGACGATATTTTCATCTCCGGCTGGATTGCCGATTATCCAGATCCACAAAATTTCCTGGATATTCTGTTCCATAGCAAGGCTGATTACAATTCTGGCAACTACACCAACACCGAAGTAGACAGCCTTCTCGACCAAGCAGCTATTGAAATGAACGAGACGGACAGGCTGGGCATGTATCAGAAAGCCGAACAGATAATGATAGAAGACGCTGCTTGCTTGCCGCTATGGTTCAACACGAACTACGTACTGATAAAACCTTACGTCAAAAACTATAAGCTCAACGCACTGGGTATACCTTCATTAACTGAGGTTTACATAGAACGATAAGGGAGACAGATTCTTCAATGGCCGTGGGACTGGTCTATGACCCGGTATATCTGGAACACGATACCGGCACGCATGTTGAGAATACCCAGAGATTAACCACTACCCTGAACTTACTCGGAGAGAACCATCTCATAGACAAATTTCACATCCTGCAACCACGTCCTGCTACGCTGGAAGAGCTATCCAAAGTCCACGCCCCCGAATATGTATCTCGGATACAGAGCTATGCTGAGCAAGGTGGCGGATATATATACGCCGACACTGCGATGTCCAAAGGTTCCTATAACGCAGCACTATACGCCGCCGGCGGTGTAATTACCGCGGTTGACGCCGTAATGAGCAAAAGGGTAGACACTGCCTTTGCTCTAGTAAGACCCCCAGGACATCACGCCACCTGTTGGCAAGCAATGGGTTTTTGTCTATTCAGCAATGTGGCTGTAGCGGCTAAGTACGCATTGTCCAACTTCAACCTGGAACGCATCCTCATCGTTGATTTTGACGTACATCACGGCAACGGCACACAAGATACCTTCTATACTGACCAACACGTCCTATACTTTTCCACCCATGAATACCCCCTTTACCCCGGAACAGGTGGCATCGATGAGACAGGTGCCAGAGAAGGCGAAGGATATACCGTCAATATACCCATGCTAGCTGGCTGGGGAGACGATGAGTACCAGGCAATTTTCGAGGACGTTCTGGCGCCAATCGCCAAGCATTTCCAGCCACAGCTCATGCTAGTGTCAGCCGGCTATGATGCACACTGGGCTGACCACATAGCGATGATGGAAATGAGCATCCCAGGCTTTGCCCGCCTTACAGAAATCCTGAAGGCACTTGCCAATATGCTATGCCAGGGAAGATTGGTCTTCGCCCTGGAAGGCGGTTATCACCTCGAAGCCTTGTCCCACTCCATATCTGCCACACTCAACGTCTTGCTGGGGAACAACGAAATCTCAGACCCACTGGGCAGAAAAGAAGCACGCAGAAGACCGGTCAGCTTTGACCAGTTCGTAGCCATGGTGAAAGAGATCCATCGCGCCTGGTTCTAGCGGATTTAGCTATTTCGCTTTTCTGAAGCCCCTATCCCAAACCACCAGGAGCTGCCCAGCAATACACAACGAGCAATAAATCCCCGTTGCAATGCCTAAAAACAGCGCTAAAACCAGATTCTGTATGGTGATGCCGCCAAAGAGGTAGAGCGCTACTATGACAAAGAGCGTAGCCAGTCCTGTATTCAACGAACGCCCCACGGACTCCATGATACCGCAGTTCACAGTGACAGCAAAATCTTTGCTGACCCCACGCTTAGTGTTTTCTCGAATGCGGTCGAAAACTACCACAATGTTATTCACACTAACGCCTACCACCGCCAACACACCTGTGACAAACAGCGAATCTACTTCCACATTAGCTAACTGCCCAAGGATTGAAAAGACCGCTATGACCACCAGTAAATCGTGAACCAACGCTATCACCGCACAGGTGCCCCAGCGGAAGGGATTAGGCATCTTGCGGAAAGCCCATGAGATGTAGAGCAGAATAGCTATCGATGCAACAGCGATAGCTATCAGCGTATTGCGCACGGTGCCTTTGGCTACAACGGGCGAGACGGTATATATGTTACGAACAGTAACGACGGCTCCCAACCCAACTTCCAACCCATCCCGCAACTTCTTGTTCTCCTCAGTTGACAATTCTTGGAGGCGGAGGAAGTATTCATTCTTGCCTGCGGGCTGGATGACCACCTTATCATAGCCTAACTCATCCAGCTCCTGTCGCAACTGGCCTATTTCTATCTCCTTGTCAAACTGTAATGTTATGGCTGTGCCGCTGCTAAAATCCACTCCTGGCTTCAGTCCGAAAACCGCCAGGAAAAGCAAACCGGGGACAATTAGAACGGCCGATATTATGAAGAACAGGTTTCGCTTACCAACAAAGTCAATCATTATTTCGTCACTCCATAAGCACTTGGGCGCGTAGCCAGATGTGAACCCACAACTGTACGCAGGAAAGTCCTAGTCACTATCACCTGTGTAAACATACTTAATGCGGTACCGATGAACAGCGTGGTGGCAAAGCCCATAACCATGAAGTTACCAAACCTGCTGCCCAACCAATAGAGGACAACACAGACGATAAATACTGTGATATTGCTGTCCCATATAGCAGTCCAGGATTGACGGAAGCTGCCCTCCACTGCCGCCTGAAGTGTGCGCTTGGCCCTGAGTTCCTCTTTCAATCGTTCAGCCACGAGCACATTGCCATCCACACCCATACCTACAGAAACAATAAAGCCAGCAATACCCGGCAACGTCAGCACCACAGGAATCAGCTTGAAAATGGCCAGCGTGAGAACTCCATACACAATCAAGGCCAGGCAAGCAACCAGTCCAGAGACACGGTAGTAGGCTATCATAAACACAACCACCAAAACCGAACCGATTATGCCGGCAATCAGGCTCTTCCTCAGAGAATCCTCACCCAGCGTAGCTCCGACAGTCATATTCTGCACCAGCTCCAACGGCACATCCAGGGAGCCTGAGTTAAGCTGGATAGCTAATGTCCTAGCTTCCTGCAGGTCCAACCCGGTAATAACACCTTTCTCCTTGATCACTGCTTGCACAGTGGGCCACGAAATCGGCACTCCATCCAGATATATGCCCAGAGGTTTCTGCAGATTGCGCTTGGTTATCTGCTCAAACAGGACAGCACCCTCATCATTCCATTCAAAGGCTACCTCAGGCCTGTTAGTCTGCGGCTCTAAGACGACTTTAGCATTGGGCTTCAGATATTTGCCGGTAAGCTCCTTTTCCTTGTCATCGCTACCAGTAGCTATAGCCAGGGCTTGCCACTTGGGCATACCCTGCTCATCGAAAACCATCCGCCCGCTTTGGTCTAGCTCCATCTCCCTGAAATCCAACTCCGCCGTTTTGCCGATAAGATTGATGGCTTCATCGATGTCTTTTACCCCAGGAAGCTGAACCAGGATGAAGTCGCCGTCCTCACTGCGAATGGTCTGAATGACCGGTTCAGTGACACCATAGGCATTAACACGACGTTCTATCTTTTGCTTCACACCTTCAATCACATCTACATCTGATTGCGAAGGGTCTTTCTTTGCCATGTCTATCTTATACACCAGGTGGCTACCTCCACGAAGGTCAAGCCCCAGTGTAAAATCCTTCCTACCAAATATATCCGTACCCGGCCATACCACCCACAGGGTAACACAGAAAAGGGCAAGGATAAAAAAGAGCAGATAGACGTTTCCTTTTCTCAATTGACCAATTCACTCCTTATGTTATTTATAACCACCTCTACCCACCCCAACAAAAATCATTAACAAGCTGCGCTGCAATGTCGCTTTTCCATCTTCATGCGCACCAGTGCTATTGCATCTTCCTTCGTATTCAATTCGCCAGCGGCTTGCGCCTCACGCACCTCTGTCAGCAACTCGCCTACCAGCGGCCCCGAGCTAATACCAAGAACATCCATTATATCATGCCCATCAATCAGCTTAACGGGCATGACCTCGGCTTCCTGCCTCATGTGCTCCGCCAACACATAGTTGACAACATGATTATGCTGCTTCCATTGCTCCACATCCAGGTTCGGTCCACCTGTAGCCAGATAGTCCGCCAGAGCCAGGAACAGAATGTCGATGCCTGCTCCCTCAGTATCCCTAAAATAGCGGAAGACAGCCCTGCGCGTGGGCAAGCCTTCGTTCGACATTTGAGCCGGACGCAAATGATGATATACCAGGTTCTCTACTAATCTGACCTCTCGACTGCTGAAGCGCAATCCCTCCAGCATAGCAGCCGCCATAGAAGCACCGATTTTGCCGTGTCCCAAAAACCGCGTCTTGCCTGTCTCCTCCGTAGTCTTGGTGGCCGGCTTGGCGATATCATGGAGTAACCCTCCTAGCTTGAGCAAGATTCTGCGATTGCTGCCGTTGGATACCTCCTCATCGAAATGCAGCTTTATTGCCTCCGACCAAGGAGTTATAGCCAGCAAATCATCAGAACCATATTGCCACTGGCACTCCCTTAGCATAAACTCCACCGTAGCCACTGTCTCCACAGAATGGTCAAACACATTCCAGTAGTGTTCTTTAGGCTGCTCCACGCCTTTCATCCCATCCAGCTCCGGCATTACTCCTGTAAGCAACCCCAACTCATCCATATAGCACACCATACCCGCAACGCCCGGCAAGCCGAAAAGCCTCAGCAGTTCCTCCCTCACTTTCTCTCCCGGAACATGCTTAACTAGCTGGACATCCCTCTTGATGAGCTTTTCAGTATTCGATTCGATGGCAAACCCCAGCTCCGCAGCCAGCCTGACAGCCCGTAGCAGTCTGACAGCATCTTCCGCAAAGACGCGTTCGCTAACAGCACGAATCAGTCTCGACTTCAAATCAACCTGGCCACGGAAGGGGTCAATCACTTCCACATGACCCGAAACCAGCCTAGCTAGCTCAACAGCCATGGCATCTATGGTAAAATCACGCCTCCCCAGGTCATTTTCGATGTTGCCAGAGAAAGAGTTGAAATCCAGATGGAGAACATGCTCACCCTCCATGGCTACCACCCTGGCCACACCATTCGCCTCGTCTAGGAGCACATATTTGCCACCAATAGCATTTGCTATTTCCCGAGCCACGCCGGGAGTATCGGCATTAACAGCAATATCTATATCCGCGGTATCCCTGCCCAACAGGTGGTCACGCACAAGCCCACCAACAACGTAGGCTTGGCAATTGCGCTGAGACAGGACATCAGAAACCCTGGCCAACAGGCCACGTACATCGTATTTGATAACAGGCATTTCTCCAAATTATAGTCTCAGGCGGACTAAATTGCAAAGCTGATTTGAAGCTATCAATACCAGATAATAGGCAACAGGGGCTTTGTGCTATAATTTGTCGACCAATCCCTCTCTAGAAAGGGCCAGGATGTTCACCCATCTGCATGTCCATACCGAGTTTAGCTTACTTGACGGACTCTGTCGCGTCTCCCAACTGATCTCCAAGGCCAATGACCTGGGGATGAACACCCTCGCTATCACTGACCACGGAAATATGCATGGTGTCATCAATTTCTATTCGATTGCCAAAAACGCAGGCATAAAGCCCATCATCGGCTGCGAAATGTATCTAGCTGAAACCAGTCATCTTAACAAAACCATAAGTGAGAAGAGCACATATCATCTGACGGTACTAGTAAAAAATCTGCAAGGCTATCGGAATCTTCTGCAGTTGACCACCAAAGCCCACCTTGATGGATTCTACTATAAACCAAGGATAGACAAAGACCTCCTCATCAAACACGGTGAAGGGCTTATCCTGCTCTCTGGCTGCGCTCAAGGACAGATACCTCGTCTTATCCTGGAAGGCAGAACCAGCGACGCTGAAAAAGTAGCCTTGTGGCACAGGGAGAATTTCGCCCATTACTACCTGGAAATTCAGCGGCATCCCATACCCGAACTAGAACGTATCAACCAAGGGATGCTCGAATTATCTGCCAAATTTGACATCCCGGTGGTCGCTACCAACGATGTACACTATGTGAACAGGGAAGATGCATCCATACATGAAATACTGTTATGCATCCAGACCAATACAACTATCCTGGATGACAAAAGGCTAAAACTAGCAGGCGACTCCTTCTACCTAAAAAGCCCCGAGGAAATGACAGGGCTTTTCGCTGACCTGCCCCAAGCAATTGAAAACACCGAGAAAATCGCCGACCTCTGCAAACTGCAGTTAGAGTTCGGCAAGCTCAACCTCCCCCAGGTAGACCTGCCACCAGGAAAGTCAGCAGATGAACACTTGGCAGAGCTCTGCTGGAAAGGCTTCGAGCAACGTTATCCCTCGCCCACTGGCGAATTAAAAGACAGGCTTGCCTATGAGTTAGACGTAATCAAAAAAACCGAGTTCGCTGACTATTTCCTCGTTGTTGCCGACCTGATTTCTTTCGCCAAAAAACAGAACATCCTGTTCGGCGTTCGTGGCAGTGCTGCTGCCAGTTTAGCCCTTCACTGCCTCGGAATCACCAACATCGACCCCGTGGAAAACATACTCGTTTTTGAACGGTTTTTGAACGTGGAACGCCGCGAGCCACCAGACATTGACATGGATTTCCAGGATGATAGGCGTGATGAACTGATAACCTATGTCACGCAGAAATACGGTGCCGACCACGTAGCCCAGATTATCACCTTTGGCACGCTGGGTGCTAGAGCCGCCCTTAGAGACGTGGGTAGGGCACTAGGTATGAGCTACAGTGATGTAGACAGAATAGCCAGACTAGTACCAATGAGACCGAACATAACATTAGACCAATCCCTGGCCGAAATGAAAGAGCTTTCCGATTTATACGAACAGGACGAAGTTGTACACAATCTAATCGACACCGCTAAAAAACTAGAGGGAATATCCCGCCATGCCAGCACACACGCTGCAGGCATCGTCATCTCTAGGGAATCCTTGACCAAACATGTGCCACTGCAACGCTCTGGCAAAGACAATGAGCAAGCCACGCCAACAACTCAGTTCGCCATGGATGATATCGCCAAGCTTGGTCTGCTGAAACTGGATTTCCTCGGCCTCGCCAATCTCACGATTCTAGCTAAAGCCAGGGAAATCATCGCCACAGAGCGGAATGTACGGGTGGACTTGCAACATATACCACTCAGTGACCCCAAGACCTTTGAGCTGCTGGCCTCCGGCGAGACGGGTGGCATCTTCCAGTTGGAAGGCGCTGGAATGCGACGCTACATCAAGGAACTCAAACCAACAAATTTTACCGATGTAGCAGCCATGGTTGCCCTTTATCGACCCGGTCCCATGGAACAAATACCAACTTTCATCAAGGCCAAACATGGCCATGAGCCAATACGCTACCCACATCCCGCTGTAGAAGAGATATTGAAAGAAACGTATGGCGTCATTGTATATCAGGACCAGGTGCTGCTAATTGTCCAAGCCCTTGCCGGATACAGTTTGGGACAGGCTGACATCCTGCGAAAAGCCATGGGTAAGAAGATCCCGGAGGTGATGAAGAAGGAGCGACAAAACTTCGTCGAAGGTGCTAAGAAGAAAGGGCTATCCGCCGAGCTAGCTACTCAAATTTTCGACTTGATCGAACCCTTCGCGGGTTACGCCTTCAACAAGGCTCACAGCGTAAGCTACGCTCTGATCGCATATGAAACCGCCTACCTCAAGGCCAACTATCCTGTGGAATATATGACTGCCTTCTTGAATACCTACACCGGCCATTCAGACAGGCTAGCCTCAGGTATCACCGAATGCCGTCGCCTGGGCATCACCGTTCTGCCACCCGATATCAACAAGAGCCAAGCCCAATTCGTCACCGAGGAGTTGGACGGGAAGAAAGGCATAAGGTTCAGCCTCACTGCAATCAAAAATGTGGGTCACGGAGCAATCGAACCAATCATCGCAGCACGCAAACAAAGTGGCACCTTCCAGACCATTGAAGATTTTTGCCGGCGTGCCGACCTGCGCAACGTCAACAAGAAGGTTATAGAAAGCCTTATCAAAGCCGGCGCCTTCGATTCTTTGGGGCAGCGAGGAGCACTGCTACAGGCAATAGACCGAATCATATCCACAGCCCAACGAGAGCAAAGAATGAGAGAATCGGGACAAGCATCTATGTTCGATTTTTGGGGAGAGCAGGCACCTCTGCCACTTCCCGACCTCAAACTGGAGAACTTCGACACCACATTGAAAGAGAAACTAGATTGGGAGAAGGAATTGCTGGGTGTCTATTTCTCAGAACACCCCCTGGTGGGAATAGCTCCAAAGCTAGCCAACGCTGCCACCGCCTTATGCGGCGAAATCGACGCCGACATGGTGGGAGAGAACGTAATAATCGCCGGAATGGTCAGCACCATGCGCCAACTACACACCAGGGATAGACGACCATTCCTTTTTGCTACACTCGAAGACTTGCAGGGCAGTATTGAGGTCACTGTCTGGCCAGAGACCTACAACCAGACCAAGCAAGTTTGGCAAGAAGGAGAAATCGTCGTGGTGGAAGGCGTTGTGAAGACGAGGGATGACCGAGTAACCATCAACTGCTACCGGGCAAAACAATACAAACCAGAAGAGACGTCAACTGAGGCTGGGACTCAGCCCCGACCACAAGCTCAACCTCAGCCACCACCCAAACCTCCAGTACGACGCAAGCTGGTGATTACCATGAATCAAACAGATAGCACCAACAAAGACCTGAAGCTCTTATCGCAAGTGAAGGATACTCTCAGCCGCTATCCCGGCAATGACACTGTCCAGCTCATCATTATCACCGCCGAAGAAACCACTACTTTGGCATTGCCCCAAAAAAGCAACTACTGTCTCGAGCTAGCACAGGAGATATGCAACATGCTTGGAGACAATAGCCTGAAGCTACTGGAGACCAAATAGACCAGCAAATAGGTTAATTGGAACCGAAAACGCTACGGGTTCAGGCTTTGATATCCCAAAAGCTCACCAGTTGCTCAAAATCCAGCATACCTCTCAGCCACGTTCCCTGCAGCACTGCCAGACTCCACCGCCGCAGCCACCGGGTTCAACCCTCCCAAAAGAACCATCCCTACCTTGTTCACACCAACTGCTATTTGGCACACCGATTCGCTGACACCACCCAACACATACACACCATCCACGCTAGCCGCTTTAAAGTCAGCAACAGCCTCAAAGCAATCCCCTCTTGTCATTCTTGAGCCCCGATGCAACCGGGACGAAGAATCCCCGGTGTCTCTTGTCACCGCTAGCGAAGTGAAACAATCTCTCTGGTATTCTTAATAGCCACGCCACTCCATTCTCCACAGTGACGCCTTGGGTGTAAACATAATTCGCCACTAATCATAAAACCCACCACTCTGTTACTGCACGTGCTATTGCCCGGCGATATTTCTACAACAGAAACTGCCAGCAACCCCCACGGGACAATCCTGAACAAAACTGACTATTGTGTAGGCACGTTTACAGGGCAGACCACTGTGGAAATCTTCATGTTGGGGCTGTTCTTCTTGGCCTCGCCTAAGCCCATACCCATAACGGACAGTAGACAATCATATCAACCTCGAC
>VGOO01000035.1 GCA_016875925.1 Chloroflexota bacterium | reverse complement strand
TTGTCAGTGTTTCCGATAAGGGAGGGCTGGTGGACTTCGCCCGCCAGTTGAACGAGCTGGGTGTGGATATCTACAGCACCGGTGGCACCAAGAAATCGCTGGTGGATAGCAACATCAAGGTCCATAGCGTCTCCGAGCTTACAGGCTTCCCCGAAATCCTCGATGGTCGGGTGAAGACGCTTCATCCAGCCGTCCACGGCGGCATCTTGGCCCGTCGGGACATCCCCAAGCACCTCGAGGAGCTAGCCAAGAATAAGATTGAGACCATCGACATGGTAGTCGTCAATCTCTATCCCTTCGTCCAGACGGTGGCCAAGCCGGACGTCACTCTTCAGGATGCGCTGGAGAATATAGACATCGGCGGCCCCACCATGATTCGAGCAGCAGCCAAGAACTTCCCCTCAGTCCTGGTGGTTGTCGACCCCCAGGACTACGATATGGTGATAGAGAAGCTGCGCAAAGGCAAGGTTGACTTGAAAGAACGTCAAAGGCTGGCTGAGAAAGCCTTTCAACACGTAGCCATGTACGACACCGCTATATCACAGTATCTCAGGGGAGATGCCCCCTTCCCCACTGACATGACTGTGGCACTAAAGAAAGCCATGGATTTACGCTACGGAGAGAACCCCCACCAGCGGGCTGGACTCTATGTGGAGCGAATCGCCGGACAGTTGCCCTGGGGCATAGTAACACTGAAGCATCTGCACGGCCCCGAGCTTTCCTTCAACAATTTCCTCGACCTGGAGGCTGCCTGGAACTCCGCCAACGATTTCGAAGAGCCGACCATTTCCATCATCAAGCACACCAATCCCTGTGGCCTGTCCAGCCACAAAGAACTGGCAGAGGCTTATCGCAGGGCACTTAGCGGCGACCCGGTGGCCGCTTTCGGCGGCATTGTGGGCAGCAATCGTCCCATTGACATGGCCACTGCAACCGAGATAGACAAGACTCACTACGACTGCATCATTGCCCCAGCCTACGACGACAAAGCGCTGGAGATGTTCAAGAAAAAGAAGAACATGCGCATCGCCTCCATGCCCCCACAGGCCCGCTCGGCTCCAGCCAGGAGCCTGGACTTCCGCCGCGTTACCGGCGGCTTCCTGGTACAGAACAACGACTTCTACACCGAAGGCGAGTTCAAGCCCCGCACCGTCTCCAAGCGCCAGCCCACTGACACCGAGATGTCGGACATGCTATTTGCCTGGAGATGCATCAAGCACATCAAGTCCAACGCCATCGCAGTAGCCAGGGACAAAACTCTCCTGGGTATGGGTGCCGGCCAGCCCAGCCGCGTCATCAGTGCCGAGATAGCCCTGAAGAAGGCTGGCGACAGGTCAAAAGGCAGCTTAATGGCATCTGACGCCATGATACCATTCCCGGATGTGATTGAGGTCGCTGCAAAAGGCGGCTGTGCTGGTATAATTCAGACAGGCGGCTCCATCAGAGATGAAGAGGTGATTGCCACAGCGGACAAGTATAATATGGTCATGGTGCTCACCGGCATCCGCCACTTCAGGCATTAGTCTGAATCCGCCTATTTCCTCGCCACTTGCGGGAGAGGAACAAGGTGAGGGGTAGCAAAGTCTCTTGTAGAGTCCGGAGGCAAAGATGATGATAATAAACAAAGAGAGCATCACCGCCACCAGAAAGAAGCTCAACGACACCAAGAAAGAGAGCGAGGTCATCGACGAGGTCAAAAAGATGATAGAGATTAAGAGCGCCCTACAGTGGCGCTCCGATGCTATCGCCCCATGCTGTGGCTCTCTAAGCAGTTACACCTGCCAGCTCGGCAACGAAATAGAGCTGCTGAGCGACGTGCTCAAGGCAATAGAAGGGGGAGACAGGAACAGGGCTGGCGACCTCCTGGAAATGTACGCCAGGATTGTAGAGGAAAACCAGGGGCGCGAACCTGCAGAACCCAGGTTTAGCTGACCCCGAAACGAGCAAAGGGGCGCTGTGTGCAGCGCCCCTTTTTGGGCTATGACAAAGAGATGACATAACGCAGGGATAAGAGGAGGTGATTCATGGCCAGGGCAGTAGTGGTCTCCGATATGTTGCGGGGCTTCATGGAGGAGGGATATCCGCTCTACTGCGGTCCTAGAGCACGCCGCATCATCCCCAACGTTCAGAAACTACTGGAACAGGAGCTGGCCAAAGGCTCCAAGATATTCTATCTCTGTGACCAGCATGACAAGGACGACCCCGAGTTTGCTATGTTCCCACCACACTGTATTGAGGGTACGGTGGAATCCGAGGTCATACCGGAGCTAGCCAAATACCCCGGTAAGATAATCCCTAAGAAAACCTACAGCCTGTTTCATGGCACCACCCTGGAAAAGGAACTGGAAAAGCTCAAGCCGGAAGCGGTGGTAGTAGTCGGAGTCTGCACCCACATCTGCGTACTTCACGGCGTAGACGAGGCCATAATCCGCCATTATCCTGTGGAAGTACCCGTGGACTGCGTAGCATCATTTGATGAAAAAGCCCACGTCTGGGCACTGGATTACATCGAAAAGGTACTGGGCGCCAAGATGACCCGGGTCACCCCAGTAGAACTGCCCAAGCCGCGATTTGAAATCCCTGATTACATCCTCTCTGGTGACACCTCTGACATCTACTTCGTCCGCACCGTAGAAATCCTCAAAAAAGAGGGCATTAATCCCGTAGCCACCATGGAGGTATTCGCCAGTAGAGCCGGCATCCTCTGCGGTATAGAAGAGGTTAAAACGCTGCTGGAAAAGGTGCTACCCGAGGACAACCGCCAGCTCTGGGCGCTTGCCGAGGGCGAGTCTTTCCAGCGCAAAGACGTGGTGCTGCGTATCACCGCCCCCTACCAGAGCTACGGAGTATATGAAACTGTCTACCTGGGCATGCTGGCACACTGCAGCGGCTGGGCCACTGCTGCCAGAGAATGCGTTGAGGCCGCCCAGGGCATACCAATCATCAGCTTTGGTGCCCGTCATGTGCATCCGCTGATAGCTGGCACCATGGACTACGCTGCCATCGTCGGCGGCTGTATTGGCTGCTCCAGCATCTCCGGGGCAAAGCTGGCCGGCATCAAACCTGCCGGCACTATGCCCCACGCCTTAATCATCATTATAGGCGATACCGCCAGGGCCACGCTGATATTCGACAAGTATATGCCGCCAGACGTGCCCCGTATCGCCCTGGTGGATACTTTCAAAGACGAGCCGGAGGAGAGCGTCATCGTGGCTCAGGCACTGAAAGGTAAACTGCAGGGAGTAAGGCTGGATACCCCGGGAGAGCGCGGCAGAGTCACCGCTGACCTGGTCAAGGAAACCAGAGCTAGGTTGGATTTGGCTGGATTCAAGGAGGTGAAAATATTCGTCAGCGGCGGCCTTGACCCCGACCGCATCAGGTACTTCCTGGATGACGGGGCACCGGTGGACTTCTTCGGCGTGGGCAGCTATATCAGCAGCGCTAAGCCCATCGACTTTACCGCTGATTTGCATGATGTAGAAGGCAAGCCTATTGCCAAGCGCGGCCGCATCCCCGGCATCACCCCCAACCCCAAGCTTCGGAGGGTAATGTAGGAACAGGTTTTCAAACCTGCTGCTTCCTCCGCAGCCTCATCCCGAAAATGAACCGGGCGACGTTCCACCGCCTGATGCCCTCGTAGAGCAGCATGATTACAGCAAACGACAAAACCACAACGACAAGGTATTTGAGATACATGTTCATATCCCACTGGATCACAAAATAGCCCACAATGATTATTATCGTCTGGTGCAGTATGTAAAACGGCAGCACAGCCTCATTCGAGTATTTTAGAAAACGGTTGCTAAAAGACAGGTATTTACGGACATATCCCAGGATAGCCAGTATCCAGAACCAGGTGTCGAAGCACCAAAAACAGGTGAAAAGCATACTCCCCAGCGTGTAACCACGGTACGGCTTTAAGCCAGCAATATTGATATACGCATCTACCGCAGATGCACACAATGCCAGGATGAGTGCCACTGCCTTGTGGCGGTCGATGGCTTGCCAGAACCTATCGTCAGCGCAGAATAGGTACCCGAAAACAAATAGGCTGATATAGTAGAGAAAGAAAGCCCAGTCTTTTACCAGGTTCTGCTCCCCCGGTGGAAACAGCGGCATGAGGGTAGCTAGGAAAAGGCACAGCGGCAAGGCATATATGAAGATAACGCCCGGCTTACTTGTAAAGTCAGCGAGCTTTGAAACCGCTTTCTCCCCTAAAGGCCTGCGCAGCCACAAGAACAGCGGCAATGCCAACAGCGTGAAGGTAAATAGATAGGCTAAGAACCAGAGGTGATGCCAGCTAAAGTTGCCGCTGCCTGCGTAGCTCCCAGAATAGGTGCCCTCGAAGAAATGGGGATAAAACTGGAAGAAGGAGCCACTGAACTGCCCCTCATATATCCGCTCCAGATAAACCTGTGGCGGCACAACCAGCAATATTCCGAAAAGCAGAGGCACAAGAATCCTCAGCACCCTTTCCTTGACGAAAGGCCCCGTCTTCCTGGTGCCCAGTGAGAACCAGACAGCAGCGCCAGCTACCAGGAAAAACAACTGCATGCCCCAGTAATTGAAAAAATGATTATAGGCGGCAAAGGCCAGGCCGGTTTCGACATTTTTCAGGTGCCAGGGATCAAAGTCGAAAAACCTGCCGCTATGAAATAGCAGCAGCATCAACATCGCTATGACCCTGACCCAGTCGAGGTCATAGCGTCTGGCATTGCTCTTTTGCGCCTCAGCCATCGTCATGCGCTTCTGCTCATTGTAACAGCGCTGTCAATACAATCTTCGTACACAGGTGCGCATGCCTATTACATGACGTTAACAGGAACCCGTCATCGCAGTGACCGGCTGAGCTTCGCGTCCCGAGCGACGAGCCGCAGCGACCAGTCCCCACATCACGCCTGTTGCCTCTTGCATCCTGCATCTTGCTTCTAGTATCTTATAGATTAGTGCTATGAGCCAGCTATTGCTCGGTCTGCTTGCCATCCTCATCGGCTACCTGCTCGGCTCCATCCCTTTTGCCTACATCGTCACCAAGCTCAAGAAGGGCATTGACATACGACAACTCGACCCGACCCATAACGTCGGCGCTGCCAGCGTTATGCGGCAGGTGGGCAAGCGGGAGGGTATCATCGCCGGCGCTGGCGATGCCGCCAAAGGCGCTGCCTCGGTGCTCATCGCCCTTGCCTTCCAATTGTCTGAGCCGTGGGTCCTAGCGGCAGGCTTTGCCGCTGTCATCGGACATGGCTTCCCCATATATATACGCTTAAGGGGCGGCCAGGGCATGGCCACGCTCGTTGGAATCTACCTCGTGCTATCCCCCTGGGCGGCGCTGACCTTCCTGGCTCTAATGGGAATTATCCTGCTCTTCTTGCGCAACATCTTCCTCTCGCTGGTGGTGGCAGGCCCCACCACACCACTGTTCGTCTGGCTCTACGGCGGTTCAATATTGCTCATAGCTTTCTCGATGTTCATAGTAGTCTACATGGTCTTGCGCAACTACCGCGGCTTTGTGCAGTTCAAAGAAGCCAGGCTCTCCAACCCACTCAAGCGCCATAAGGACGGCTAGCGTGAAGACCCAGCCCAGGCAATCCCACTGGTTTGTCCTCAATGGGCCCCCAATCTTGACGGCAGAACAACCTATCGGTATACTCGCTGACAGCCAGAAGGAGGTGTGCCATGACTGAATCAGCCCAGCAAGCCTTGAGCATATTGCGCGATGCCAGCCAGTATCAATGGTATGTCATCCCTCTATTCGCCCTGGTGGTCTATGTCTATGCTAACGAAGTGGAAAAGAGGAACTGGGCACTGGTATTCGCCGGCCTGGCTTTCTGGGGTATGGACTGGTTCAACGAAATTTGGAACGGGCTTGTGTTCCACTTCACTCAATATGCACCCGTCTGGGGCGCACCAGGCCAGACGGCCTACCTCATCCTCATAGGGCTGAACATAGAGATTTGCTTCATGTTCGCCATCGCCGGCGTCGCCTTCGCCAAGATGCTGCCAAAGGACAAGAGGCAGAAGGTGCTGGGCATCCCCAACCGCCTGCTCTTCGCCATCGTCGGTGCCGCCTTCTGCGTGTTTGTGGAAGTGCTGCTGAACGCTATCGGTGCGCTGACGTGGGACTATTCCTGGTGGAATGCCAGGGTGCCCTGGCTCATCTTCCTCATCGGCTACTTCACCTTCTTCATCGTGTCTTTCTGGGTATATGACATGGAGAGCAACCGTAAAAGGGCCATCACTGTGGGAACCATATTCGCCGTGGACATCGTGGCACTGGCCCTGTTCATTGGCATTGGCTGGATTTAGCCGCTTGAGAATCATGGTACGCGAAAATTGAACCCCACAAGGAGATACTGACAGATGAAAATAGCGGTCTTAAGTGGAAGCCCCAAGGGCGACCTCAGCGTTACCCTGCAATACGTGAGATTCATACAGAAAAAAATCCCTCAGCACGAACTGAAGGTGCTCCACGTTTCCCACGATATAAATAAGCTGGAAAGGGACGAGCAGGCTTTTGCCAATGTGATAAAGGATGTCGAGACAGCAGATGGCATCCTCTGGGCTTTTCCGCTTTACGTTTTCCTGGTGCCGTCGCAGTACAAGCGGTTCATCGAGCTTATCTGGGAAAGGGGAGCGCAGGACGCTTTCAAAGATAAATACACTGCTGTTCTGAGCACGTCGATTCACTTCTTCGACCATACCGCTCAAAACTACATGCGCGCCATCTGCGATGACCTGGACATGAAATTCGTGGATTCGTTTTCCGCAGACATGGATGACCTGTTCCTGGATGAAATGAGAAACAGGCTGCTCATCTTCGCTCAGGGCCTCTTCGAGGCCATCGAAAAGAAGCTGCCCGCCTCGAAAGCATACTCAGCGTTGACTTACAGCAAATTCCGCTATGCTCCAGGCAAAGCCAGGGATAAGGTCGACACGCGTGGGAAGAAGATACTGGTGCTAACTGACTACCAGGACAACAACTCCAATCTAGCCAAAATGGTCAAGAGATTCCAGGAGTCCTTCACCCAGCCTATCGAGGTGGTCAACCTCTATGACGTGGACATCAGGGGCGGATGCCTGGGGTGCGTACAGTGTGGCTTTGATAACATCTGCGTCTACCAGGGTAAAGACGGATACATCGACTTCTTCAACAACAAGGTGCGTCATGCGGACATAACCATATATGCAAGCACCATCAAGGACAGATTCCTGTCTGCCAGAATGAAAATGTCTTGGGACAGGGGGTTCTTCAACGGACATGTCCCGGCCCACATGGGCAATCAGATGGGTTTCATCGTCTCGGGACCCTTAAGCCAGATACCCAACCTGAGGCAAATAATGGAAGCCTGGGCTGAAATGTCTCTGGGCAACCTCGCAGATGTCGTCTCCGACGAGTGTCAGGAATCAGCCCAACTGGACGCCCTGTTGCAAAACATGGCAGCCAGGTGCATCGAATATTCTGCACAGGGATATATCAGACCCAAGACATTCCTGGGAGTTGGTGGATACAAGCTCTTCAGAGATGCTATCTGGGCCAGGTTACGCTTCCCCTTTATCGCTGATTACAGGTTCTATCGCAAGCATAACCTGTTCGACTTCCCACAAAAGGATAGGCGGTATCGCGCTTTCAACAAGCAGATGATTGGCATGATTAAGAACCCCGAGATGAAGGAGATGGTGCGCAAGATGATAAAGACCGAGATGGTCAAAGGATATCAGAAGGTGGTAGACACCAAATAGAGCACCTCACAGTTATGGCTGATAACACAAGAACAAGGATGTGCCAAAATCATGGGAAGTAAAGGCTTGCTTCACAATCAAGAAATGAGGGGCCAGCCGGAGCTTAAGGAGCTGGACCGCAGGGAATTCATCAAGGACATAGCGCTGTTTGGCGCATTCGCACTGCTTTCTACCTCTGCTGCCTGTAAACAAGCGGCGGAGCTACCTTATAAACCCCCAGCGCCAAGTCCAGCAGCAGACCTGCCCCCTCCACAAGGCGCTGATATGCCGGTGACAAAGGTGAGCCTGGTACGAACTCCTGACCGGACCAAGGGAGTGCCAAAGGCTATAGCGCTGCTCCAGTCCAACCCGGTACAGGGCAAAGCGGTAGCGCTGAAGCCCAACTTCAATACCGCAGACCCCGCACCCGGCTCCACGCACAACGACACGCTGCGGGCTTTGGTCTTAAAGCTCAAGGAGATGGGAGCCACCAAAATCACCCTGGCCGAGCGCTGCGGGCCTATGATTAGCACACGGGAAGTGATGCAGCAGAAAGGGACCTTCGACCTGGCCCAGGAGCTTGGCTTCGATATCGTGAACCTCGAAGAGATGGAACCAGACGGGTGGGTTCTTATAAAGCCCGGAGACAGCCACTGGAAAGACGGGTTTCTTTTCCCACGCGTCTACCGGGAAGCCGAGTCCATCGTGCAGACTTGCTGCCTGAAAACGCACGCCTTTGGAGGCCACTTCACGCTGTCACTGAAGAACGCCGTGGGCATGGTGGCAGGCAAGGGATACCCCTATATGACCCAGTTGCATACTTCGCTAAATATCCGCCAGATGATAGCTGAAATCAACACAGCCTATTCTCCAGACCTGATCGTCCTCGATGGCGTGGATGCCTTCGTCAAAGGCGGCCCGGATAAAGGCACCAGAGCACAGGCCAACGTTATCCTGGCTGGCAGCGACCGCGTGGCCATAGACGCCGTGGGCGTCGCCATTCTGCGCTCCCTGGGCACCACCGACGAGGTCAGCCGTGGACGCATCTTCGAACAGGACCAGATAGCCCGAGCCGTAGAACTAGGCCTGGGTGTCAGGTCGCCGGCTCAGATAGAGCTAGTCACCGACGACCCCGAAAGCGCCGCCTTTGCCAGCATAATAAAAGATATCCTGTTGGTCGGCTAGTCTCACAGTACAGCAACGAAGGTCTAAACTTCATATGCCAGCGCCGGAACAGAGCGAGCTGCAAATAGAACTCAACCAGCAGTTCCAGCGTGCCCTGGATATCATGGAAAATACTGACAGGAGTATTTTCGTCACCGGTCGGGCGGGCACGGGTAAGTCAACGCTGCTTAGCTACTTCCGCCAGAATACCAAGAAGCAAACAGTGGTGCTGGCGCCTACGGGCGTGGCTGCTCTCAACGTCAAGGGGCAGACCATCCATTCCTTTTTCAGGTTCAAACCCAGTATCACCCTCAAGCTGGTCAGAACACTCCGCTCCCATGACGATGAGGATAACATCTACCAGAACCTGGATGCCATCGTCATAGACGAAATCTCCATGGTGCGGGCTGACCTGCTCGACTGCGTGGACAAGTTCTTGCGCTTGAATGGGCCGAGTGCCAGCAAGCCCTTTGGTGGCATCCAGATGATATTTGTCGGCGACCTCTACCAGTTGCCTCCCGTGGTTGCCGGCAGTGAAAAGGCAGTCTTCAATTCGTTTTACCAGACACCCTATTTCTACGGCGCAAAGGTGTTCGATTCCTTTGAGGTGGAATTCGTAGAGCTGGAGAAAATCTACCGCCAGCACGATGAAGGGTTCATCAATTTGCTCAATGGCATCCGAAACAGGTCTATTACAGACGAAGGGTTAGTGCTTCTCAACCAGAGATACATGCCAGAGTTTGAGCCATCGCTCAGCGATTTCTACGTGCACCTGACCACCACAAATCAGCTTGCCGAGCAGGTCAACAGCAGACAACTTGCCAAGCTCAAGGGTAAACTCCATACCTTCACCGGAAGCATCGATGGTGATTTCGGCGCAGAATACTTGCCGACAGCTACCGAGCTTAAGGTCAAGGTTGGAGCACAAGTTATGATGCTCAACAACGACGCTGAAGGGCGTTGGGTCAACGGCAGCATCGGCAAAATCACCCGCATAGTCCAGAAGAAACATGAAGACCATGTCATCATCGCCGAACTGACCGATGGGGATGAGGTAGAAATCACCCCCTTTGTCTGGGAAATCTACAGGTTCTTCGCCGAGAAAGGGCAGTTGCAGTCGGAAGTTGTAGGCACGTTCAGGCAGTACCCCCTCATGCTCGC
Organism: Chloroflexota bacterium; assembly: GCA_016875925.1. Lineage (GTDB taxonomy): Bacteria > Chloroflexota > Dehalococcoidia > GIF9 > UBA5629 > VGOF01. The sequence goes on along the minus strand of VGOO01000035.1, from coordinate 6,350 downwards.
CTGGGCAGTTACCATACACAAAAGCCAGGGCAAGACATTCGATAGGGTAATCATTGATATCGGCAGGGGCACCTTCGCCCACGGTCAGACCTATGTGGCTTTGAGCCGCTGCACCACGCTGGACGGCATCATCATTAAAAAGCCCATCTCAAAGAACCACATATTGATGGATTACAAGGTGATGGATTTCCTGACGAAGTACCAGTACAAGAAGGCTGAGCAAGCCTGCTCAACCATCGACAAGATAAAGATTATCCAGAACGCCATCAAGAACAAAACAGCACTGCGGATAGTGTATCTCAAACCCAGCGATGAAAAGACGAGGAGGACCATCAAGCCGTTGACGGTGGGCGAGATGGAATACAACAACAAGAAGTACCTCGGTGTCCGTGCCTTCTGCCTGAAACGCAACGAGGAAAGGACATTCCGCATTGACCGTATACTGGAGATAGAAGAGGCAGACAAAGCAAAACCGCCTGGAAATTTGTAGCAAACTCGCTAACCGGAATAAAAAAGCATTGACTATCAACGTAGGAAATAGGTAAACTGCAAAGCTGACATCCAATCATCCGCTTCATTAATAAAAAACCAAAGGGAGGTAGACACATGGGCAAGATTTACGGTGGTCACCTGGTTGCCAAGTACCTTAAGTCAGTTGAGGGCATTGACATTGTATTCACCCTCAGCGGAGGTCACATCGACAGGATTTTCGATGGTTTCCTGGAATACGGCGTCAGAATCATAGATGTCCGCCACGAGCAGGCAGCCGTGATGATGGCTCAAGCATGGTCAATGTACAAAGACAAGCCCGGAGTGTGCCTGGTAACAGCAGGCCCTGGTTTCACCAATGCGCTTACTGGCCTGGTCAACGCTGCGCTGGACAATGCGCCAGTTGTATTGCTGAGCGGCACCGCACCCGTTCGCGACTGCGAAAAAGGTGCGCTCCAGGAGATGAACCAGTCCGATATGGTGAAACACATAGTCAAATGGCATGGGATGTGTCACGACCCCAAGAGAATACCCGAATATCTGTCCCAGGCGCTGCGTATAGCAGCTTCAGGCAGGCCCGGCCCGGTATTCGTCGAGCTGCCGCCAGACATCCTCAATGTCCAAGTAAACGAAGAGGAAGTCTGCCTGCCGCCCCACAAATGCCGGGTATTCAAATCGATGCCTGATATTGAAGCCATCAAAGAGGCAGCCAACCTTATCAACACCGCAGAAAAGCCCATCCTCGTTGGAGGCAACGGTGTTGGCTTCAGCGACTGCGATGAAGCGCTCAAGAAATTCATCGAAAAAGCCGGCATGCCCTTCATTTTGCTCGGCAACGGACGAGGAGCAGTCCCCGATGACCACCCGCTTTCACTATGGGACGGCGGCCAACTGGCTATGCTCACCGCCCTGGGACAGGCCGACCTGGTCATCGCCCTCGGCATCAGGTTTAACTGGCTGCTCATGTTCGGCCAGGGATTCCCCATGGCTAAGCTGATACGCATGGATATAGAACCTACCGAGATAGACAGGAACCGCTGCTGCGACGTAGGCCTTGCCGGTGATATCGGGCTGGCGCTCAGAGAGCTGAACAAGCTGGTAAAGAAGAGAGACCACAGCGCCTGGCGACAATCTCTGAAAGAGGCATATCTGCCTCTGGTCGCTGAAGAGCTAGCACAGCGTGAGAAAGCCAGCGACCCCATACACCCCATCCGCCTCATGGAACAGGTAAGGAAAGTCACTGAAGGCAACACCATCTACGTTGTTGATGGCGGCGATACCTCCTATTTTGCGGTGACAGGTGTGCGGGTCAAGGAAAAATGCGCATTGATAGCAGCGCCCGCCGGGCTTTTTGGCTGTCTTGGCACTGGAGTGCCCTTCGGCATCGGCGCCAAGCTGGCTTGTCCTGACAAGAATGTAGTGGTCATCAATGGAGACGGCTCCTTTGGCCTGAACGCCATGGAGTTCGATACAGCCGTTCGCCATAATGTCCCCTTCACCTGCGTAATCGTGAATGACCAGGCATGGGGCATGATAAAGCATGGCCAGGAGATGAGCTACGGGCACAAGCGCGTTGTCGGCTCGGAACTGGGCATGGTGCACTATGAGGAGGTGGTCAAAGCTCTCGGCGGCTATGGCGAACTGGTACGTAAGGATGAAGAGATAGTCCCCGCCGTCAAGCGTGCCATGGCTTCCGGCAAGCCTGCCTGCGTCAACGTGCTCACCGACCCCACCGTAACCAGCCCGGCAACATTGCTGCTGGTTGAAGGCCTGAAGATGGAGTAGGAGGCAAAAGAGATGAAGGCATTACAGTTCTCCGTCACCGTCCCGCAGTTCCTGACGCTCAAAGCCCTGGGCAGCATGGATAAGAAGCTGTTCTACCAGGGGACCTTTGCCACTGTCCGCCTGGTAGAAGTGGCAGAACCGCACCTTCCCTCGCCCGATTGGGTCAAGGTGAAAACCGCCATGTGCGGCATGTGCGGCAGCGACGTCAATCTCATACTCCTCAAGGACTCGCCCACGGCTTCGCCCTTCACCTCATTCCCCTGCACACTGGGCCACGAGGTCAGCGGCGAGGTGGTAGAGGTGGGGAAAAACGTCTCAGGCTTGAAGATGGGCGACAGGATAACAATCGCTCCCTACCTGAGCTGCTCCATGAGGAACATAGAAAAGCTGTGCAGCAGTTGCAGGGCAGGCAGGCCAGCCAACTGCGAGAACTTCGCCGAAGGAAGCATATCGCCGGGCATGTTCACCGGTATCTGCCATGATACCGGCGGCGGATTCGCCCGGTATTTCGTGGCGCACAAAGACCAGGTTTTCAAACTGCCCGAAGGCGTCTCTTACCAGGAAGGCGCCATGATGGAACCGCTGGGCGTTTCACTCCAGGCTGTCCTGGACACTCTCCCCGATAAAGATGACAAGGTGCTGGTCATAGGCGCAGGAGTCATCGGCAATCTCATAATCCAGTCCATCAGGGCGCTGGGGATTGGCTGCTACATCGCGGTGGTGGAACCTTCACCATTCCACGCCGAATGGGCAAAAAAGGCGGGAGCAGACGAAGTGATAACGGATGGAGACATACTCAACCACACCGTCTCCATAGCCGGAGCCACGGCGTACAAGCCGATGATTGGCCGGCAGATTCTCATGGGTGGCTTCAGCAAGATTTTCGATGCCGTGGCCAGCAGAGCCACGCTGGACGACAGTATGAGGGCGCTGGCTACTGGCGGCACGCTGAGCGTGGTGGGAATCGGCAAAGAAGTCAAACTCGACCTCACACCGCTGTGGCTCAAGCTCCAGACCATCAAAGGCGCATACTCCACCGGTTTCGTCAACTGGAAAGGCAAGCAAAAGCACGCCTTCGAAATAGCCCTGGAGTTGGTAAAGCAGAAGAAAATTCGGCTTGGGCCTCTGGCCACACACACCTTCGCCCTCGATGACTACAAGGAAATGATTGAGGTCAACCTGCACAAAGGCAAACACCAGGCAATGAAAACCATGGCCTCCTTCTCCTGACCAGTTGGCTGGTGGCTAATCTATTTTACAGGATAAGGCAGTTCCAAAGCCTATATTTGCGAAAACTCAACTCACTCAGCCCAATTGTGTAGCTCGGAAGCATGAATCAGAGCAATTTAAGCTGGTTTGCTTTCCCGGCTGTTTTTAATCTGTATTTCTTATCGGCAGACCTTTCGAAGCTTGAAGTTGATTCCAAAAGATTTAACAGGTCTTTCTTATCCATTTTGAGGCTTAACCTTTCCATTATCGCCTTAACCGACAGTTTCTTAGAGTGGGTCAGCAGTTCGACTATTCGCTTAACTAACTCATTGTCTAATATAGGCGCCTTATCTGAGGTTTCCATTACATGTAACACCTGTGGACTATGGGAATACATGCCAAGTTCCACTTCTATCGCGCCTCTAGCAATCAGCAACTGGTTTTCTAGGTGACACCTGCCCACAGGTGTCCCAGTCTGAGCAAGCCACAACGGTCACCCGTCCTTCATGGGAAGGGCCCGTAGGCGGGTAACACGTAGGGGCGTACCTTCAGGTGCGCCCGAGAGATAGACTCTCCCTGGACAAGAAAGGAGCTTTCCTTTTTCCCCTCCCTCGATGGCAGAGGGCTAGGGTGAAGGTGACAAAAACCATTCTGAGGAAGTGAAGCGACCGAAGAATCCCTTCGTTCCCCCCTTGAATCTTGCAGCTTGAAACTTGAAACTGTTGCCCATCGACTGCCGACCGCTGACTGCCAGCTATCGACTACCGACTATTGACTAGCACCGAGTCCCGAGCGACGAGGAACCTGCTTCGGGTTTTGGGTTGCCTTACAGCGCGTATATCTCGTTGCCGAAGGTGTGCACCCAGTTCTTTTTCAGCGCCTCAATCGCCTCTTTGGTCTTGTCCACCCCGATAATGACTATGGGCTGGCCACTCTCCCCCCTGCCCAGATAGGTGTAGAAGTAGTGAACGTTGACATGCGCCTCCCTCAGGGGCTTGAGCACCGCTTGAAGGGCGCCAGGATGGTCGGGTATTTCCACTGCTATCACATCCGCCTCGATAATGGTATAGCCACCGCTCTTCAGGACATTGACGGTCTTCTCAGGACTGTCCGTTACTAATCTAACAGTGCTGATATCCGATGTATCGGCCACCGAGATAGCCCGGATATTGATACCCTCCCTCCCCAGGCACTCGCTGACCGCCAGGAACTTGCCCGGAACGTTCTCAAGTATGATAGATATCTGTTTTACGCACATAGTCAACTCCCACTTAAAATTCCGTATTTGAACTTCCCCGCTGACTTCACCGGTCCCTACGCCAGCTCATATCCCGCCCTCAGCGCCCTCTCATTGATATCCAGCAGCTTCTTCTTCCCGCCAAGCGTCTGAGCCAGCGCCTCGATGACGCTTTCCAGCGAAACTACGCCGCTTTTCTTAATGAACGCTCCAAGCATGACCATGTTTGCCGACCTGGAACTGCCTAGCTCTTCGGCAATGTTGCTTGCGGGCACTTTAAGAACGGTAATGTCTCCCCTGGATAGCTCCGTTTCCACCAGGGAAGAGTTGACAAAAAAGAGACCACCAGACTGGATTTGGTTCTGAAACCTGAGGGCTGATGGCTGGTTCAGGGCTATGACAAAATCCGGCGACGAAGCGACTGGCGAAGCGATTTCATCATCGGAGATAGCCACCGTGCAGTTGGCAGTCCCGCCGCGGACTTCGGCGCCGTAAGCCGGCAGATAGGTGACGTTCTTGCCCTCTTGCATGGCGGCTTCTGCCAGGTTGACTCCCATGGAAAGAACGCCCTGGCCGCCGAAGCCTGCGATGATTGTCTTAACTAGCATCTTTCTTGGCCGTGATATCTTTGATTACCCCAGGCGGAAACTCCTTGGCCATTTCCTCATCAACCCATTGCCAGGCTTGCACCGACGTCATCTTCCAGTTGGTAGGACAGGGAGATAGTATCTCCACCATGGCAAAGCCCAGCCCATCCATCTGCACCTGAAAAGCCTTCTTAATAGCTGCCTTTGCCTTCCTGACATTGGCAGGTGAGCTCAACGCAACCCGCTCAATATAGACTGCTCCCTCAACCAGCGCCAGTATCTCGCTCATCTTTATGGGGTGTCCCTCCAGTATCTTGTCCCGACCGTAGGGCGTGGTCGTGGTCTTCATCCCTTTGAGGGTGGTCGGCGCCATCTGTCCGCCGGTCATGCCATAAACTGCGTTGTTGATGAAGATGCTGGTTATGTTCTCGCCCCGATTGGCGGCATGAATCGTCTCCGCTGTGCCTATGCCGGCAAGGTCGCCATCTCCCTGGTAAGTGAAAGCGATAATCTCAGGGTAGGCGCGCTTGATTCCAGTGGCCACCGCCGCCCCCCTGCCATGTGCCGATTCCGCCATATCCACGTCAAAGTAATGGTAGGCAAAGACCGAGCACCCCGGAGGCGGAACGCCGATGGTCTTGTCTTGCAAGCCCAGCTCATCTATCACCTCGCAGATAAGCCGATGGACAACAGAGTGCCCACACCCCGGGCAATAGTGAAACACCGCTCGCTTCAGAGATTTAGGCCTGGAAAATACTTTTTTCATTTCAAACCCTTCTGGTAATAGAGCCTGGCAATGACGCGGCCGACCTCGCTGGGGATAGGGATAACGCCGCCAGGCCTGCCGTAGAAAGCGACCTCGCCCTTCCCTGCCAGTGCAAGCTGCACATCTTCCAGCATCTGCCCCATGTTCATCTCAAAGACCAGGAAATAATTCACCGTCTTGGCCAACTCCTGGATTGCCTCGTCAGGGAAGGGCCAGAGGGTGATAGGACGCATCAATCCCACCTTCAAGCCCTCGGTTCTCAAAGTCCTGATAGCCC
>VGOO01000034.1 GCA_016875925.1 Chloroflexota bacterium | reverse complement strand
GGATAGCCCCATAGTGGAGTGGATGAGATGTGAAGGCAGATATCTTAGCAGGGATATGGTAGATGTATTTCCAGAATTTCGAGCACTCAAAGGCGAGGAACTGGAGGAGTTCAGAGGGTCTGGAATGGAGCTGTTGTTTCCCGTTGTAAGCAGGGGGCAACTCATAGGTATATTGGCTTTAGGCCCACGAGGAAATGGGAAGTACTCGCTTGATGACATAAACTTCGCTAAAGACATGGTTGACCGGGTGGCAGCGAGCTTGGAAAAGGAATATCTGCAGGAGCAACTCAAGAGGCATGAACAGGAACTATCTCTCATTAGCCGACTCTCTGGCGTAATGACGTCGAGTTTGAAGATACAGGAAGTCTATGATGCTTTTGTTGCGGGATTGCGAGAGGTGGTTGATGTTGACTGGGCAACGGTTGCTTTGATAGAGGGCGTTTACCTACGTTTCGAAGCGCTCTCAACTGAAGTGGGCTCGGCGTGGCAACCTGGAGAGCGGATACCCCTCAAGGGCACGGCTACCGAGTGGCTGGTCAACCGCAGGCGAGCGTTTGTGGAGTCGAACCTGAGCAACAAGGCAAGATTTTGGACTGGCGCGGAATTCGTAAAGCGAGGGATTAGGTCTATAGTCTATGTTCCCCTATTGGTAAAGAACGAAGTAATCGGGAGCCTGATAGTCGCCAGTCGGCGCCTCAGGGCCTATACTCCTGAGCAGGTTCATCTGTTGGAGCGTCTTGCTTCCCAGGTTGCCATGCCAGTGGAGAATAGTCGACTGTATTCCAAGGCGGAGCAAAGAGCGCTAGTTGATGAGTTAACCGGACTTTTCAACCGAAGATACTTTGATGAGTGCCTTACGCGGGAGATCGACCGACATTCCCGCCATGGCGGCATGCTATCCCTGGTGTTGCTCGACCTTGACGTCTTTAAAGAATATAACGACAAATATGGCCATTTAGCAGGAGACCGGGTACTGACGACAATTGGAAAGATGATGGAGAAGTCGATAAGGAATGTTGACATGGCGTTTCGTTATGGTGGGGATGAGTTTGCCATCCTCTTGCCGAACGCTGATGGGAACAACGCCTTTGTTGTAGCTGAGCGTGTCCGTGCCAGGATAGCCCATGAGATGAAAGGTGAACGGACGGGAATAACTGCCAGTCTCGGCTTGGCTACCTGGCCAAGTGACGGAGTTACGCCAGATGAAATCGTCACTGCTGCCGACCGGGCTCTGTATTATGCCAAGCGAACCGGCGGCAACCGGACAAGCGTGGTTTCCAAGATGCTGCCGCAATTGCTTGATTCTGCCTCACCGGTTGCCACGTCGGAAAAGGAAGCCTTGAGCGTAATCTATGCCCTTGCTTCGACGATTGAGGCCAGGGACCAATATACTTACGGTCATTCCCGCGATGTCAGCAGATATTCAGTAGCTTTGGCTGAAGCTCTGGATTTGCCTTCTGAAAAAGTGGCTGCAATCAGTACCGCAGCTTTGTTACACGACATCGGGAAAATAGGTATACCAGACGAAGTACTCAACAAGCCCAGCAAACTGGATGCCGAAGAATGGGAGCTGATCAGGTCCCATCCCCGCCTTTCCGCAACCATAGTTGGCCACGTGCTCACTCTGACATCCTGTCTGCCGGCTGTGCTTCATCATCACGAGCGATGGGATGGCAATGGGTATCCCTCTGGGCTAAAAGGCGAGGCTATCCCACTTGAAGCTCGCATTCTCACTGTAGCAGATGCTTTTGAGGCAATGATATCTCCACGCCCATATCGTGATTCGATGTCTTACAAGGAAGCGGTGGATGAGCTAAAACGTCGCAGTGGTAAGCAGTTCGACCCAAGGCTGATTGAAGCGTTTTTGCCTATAGCTTTGGCTACAGCGCCGGAGGAGCTAGAGACGGCAGAGGAGATTCCTCCTAGGAAGTCGGTTCGGAAACCTTAACCAGAACGCAGATATTCCTGGAAAAACATTTCACAGGGAAACGATAAGCGCTCTCCGGGAACATGCGAAGGATTTCGAAGCCCGCCTTGCGCAATTCACTGCACAGCTCGTGGTAGGTATACAGGTAGTGGTAACGGTGCAGGATTTCGCCCTTTGATTTCCATGGCACCTGGACCTCCTTGCCTTTTAGCCAGAAACTAGGTTGACACCGGTTCCACACTGTGACAAAAGCCTCACCTCCGGGTTTGAGCACTCTTTTGAGTTCTTGAAAGGCTTGCCGTCTCTGTCCCTGCCCTTCGATATGGTGGTACGCAGCAACGGCTATGACCCAGTTGAAGGCGGCATCGGCAAAAGGCAAATGCACGGCATCGGCTACTGCCAGGTTAGCTCTAAAATCAAATTTAGCAGCATACTTCTGTGCCATCTCGACCATTCTCCTGGAGAAGTCGGCGCCGTAGAGGCTGAACCCGCTCCTGAAGGGCAAGAAATCGGGACCATGCGCACAGCCGATATTCAGCAGCTTTCCCTTTTGCCACCTGAGCGCCAGCTCCTTAAGCTCGGGGGCGAAGCGAGACCAATGCCTGACTCGATACCAGCTCTCAGCAATTTCATCGAATGTCTCTCGACTTGATTGCGTTGTCAACTGTTTAATTCTGTTTTGTCTTGGCATGGCAATCTGTTAGACTTGGTATGTACAATCATACTACATGCGCCTACTAGCAAAGCATAGCGTGAGGAAAATTTCAAGGACTATATCGGGAGTGACGCCAGTGGCAGTGATGGGCAAGCCTGTTGGCTGCCCCGGCGAATGTGTCTATTGCCCCAGCTTCCCCGATTCGCCCAAGAGCTACACCTCTGAGTCACCAGCCGTGCTCAGGGCAAAAGCCTGCAATTATGAGGCAGGGCAACAGGTAACAGAAAGACTGCGAATTCTTTCAGGCATGGGACACCCGGCTGACAAGGTAGAGCTTATCGTCATGGGTGGTACCTTCCTGGCTTATCCCAGCGAGTACCAGTATCAATTCATCAAGGACTGTTACGATGCGCTGAATGGCTTCCCTGCATCGAGTCTAGAAGAGGCAAAGGCAGCGAATGAGACCGAGGAGCACAGGTGTGTGGGGTTATGCATCGAGACCAGGCCTGATTGGTGTGGGGAAGAGCAGGCCAAAGCGATGCTGGAGTTCGGCACTACACGCGTGGAGCTGGGGGTGCAAACTCTGGATGATGATATTTTCCGGCTGGTAAGGCGCGGACATGCCGTGGCTGACGTGATAAAAGCTACCAGGTTGCTCAAAGAATATGGCCTGAAAGTCTATTACCACTGGATGCCCGGGCTACCCGGCTCTGATGTGGGACATGACCTGGAGATGTCCAGCCAGCTCTTCAATGCTGCGGATTTCCGTCCTGATGGAGTCAAGATTTATCCCACGCTGGTTGTGAAGGGAACAGAGCTGGAGAAATGGTACAGGGAGGGGCGATACCAGCCTTATCCTGATGACGAGATGGCAGACCTGGTGATGGACATCAAAACTTTGATTCCGAAGTATGTCAGGATACCGCGTGTCATGCGAGATATGCCCCCACAATTTATTGTCGCCGGATGTAAGGACCTGGCTCTCAGAAGTGCGGTGAAGAAGCGGATGGAGGAAATGGGGGCTCAGTGTCGTTGCACACGCTGTCGCGAATATGGGCACCGATTAAGGGATGGCTGGAAAATCGGCGAGCCACAGTTAAACAGGTTTGACTACGAGGCATCGGATGGGAAGGAGATATTTCTGTCACTCGAAGATGAAAGGGAAACGTTGTTCGGTTTATTGAGGTTGAGGGTTGGTGGGCTGGCAGTGGGGAGGGACAACACGGCTATGGTCAGGGAATTGCATGTTTTCGGCTCTGAAGTTCCGCTAGGCGAGAGAAACAATATTGCGATTGCGGTACAGCACAGGGGGCTGGGTAAGGAGTTGTTGGAAGAAGCTGAAAGAGTGGTGCGTGACGAATTCAAGATGAGTCGCATAGCTGTTATAAGTGGTGTAGGTGCCCGGGAGTATTTCCGTAATGAGTTCGGCTACAGACTTGAAGGCGCCTATATGGTCAAGGACCTTATGTATACAGGTGGCAGGAGACGAAGTGGCTCTTAGAGAGTTCTACTAACTTCGGCTCATCCTGGCTACAAGGCTTAAATGCCTTACGACATCGGGGATGGAAGTGGCACCCTGTAGGTGGATTAAGGGGGGAAGGCACATCGCCACTGAGCAGAACCTCTTTTTTAGCTTTCGTTTTGAAGCTTGGGACGGCAGCCAGCAAGGCCTGTGTGTAGGGGTGCATGGGTTTAGCGAAAATCTCTGCTTTGTCGGCTAGCTCAACGATTTTGCCCAGGTACATAATGGCTACGCGGTGCGCCATGTGCCGTATCACTGCCAGGTCGTGGGCAATAAACAGGTAAGCCAGCCCGAATTCCTCCTGTATATCCATCATCAAGTTAAGTATCTGGGCCTGGACAGACACGTCTAAGGCGCTTACCGGTTCGTCGGCTATAATCAGCTTGGGGTTGATGGCTAAAGCACGGGCAATGCCGATGCGTTGCTTCTGTCCGCCGCTGAACTCGTGGGGATAGTGGTTGGCTTGTCTGGGGTCCAGACCAACCTGTTTCATCAACTCGGCTACCCTCTCGTTACGCTCAACATCACCGCCAACGCCATGTACAACCAGTGGTTCGGCTATGGAGTCTCCCGCAGTCATCCGGGAGTCAAGCGAAGCGTCCGGGTCTTGTAGCACTATCTGGATTTCCTTTCGGAGTGCACGCAGCCTTTCCTTATCCAAAGTGGTTATGTCACTGCCCTTGTAGAGGATTTTGCCACTGGACGGTTCTTCCAGTCTCAATATCGTCCTGCCGAGGGTCGACTTGCCGCAACCCGATTCGCCGACCAGTCCCAGAATTTCGCCTTCTGCCATGAGGAATGACACGCCATCGACGGCTCTGACCTCGCCGACCTGCCGAGAAAGCAGACCAACTGTGACCGGATAATATTTTTTTAGGTCTATTACTTGTAGTAACTTATGATTTGCTGTTGACTTCATGACGCATACAAGTGGCAGCTTACTGCATGGCCCTCGGCAACAATTGTTGGGGATGGCACTTTTCGCCTGCAGATATCCATTGCCTTTGGACACCTGGGGTGGAAAGGACAACCAGGAGGAAGCTCGATGGGGTTTGGTGTGTTGCCAGGGATAGACTCCAGCCTTTTTTCGCTCCTAGACATATTGGGCAGGCAAGCTATTAACCCTCTGGTATAAGGATGCCTGGGATTTTTAATGATTCTGGAAACTGGAGCTGTTTCCACGTCTCTGCCGCCGTACATAACCACGGCTCTATCGCCGATCTCATTTACGATGGCAAGGTCATGGGTGATGAATATGAAAGACATCTGTTTCCTTGCCCTTAGATTCCGGAATATCTCCAGAATCTGCGCTTGTATGGTCACATCCACTGCGGTAGTAGGCTCATCAGCGATAAGAATTTGAGGGTTGCAGGATAAGCTCATGGCAATCATAGCCCGTTGTTTCATGCCACCAGACAACAGGTGGGGATAGGTATCTATAACCCGTTCTGCCGATGGTATACCCATTTCTTCCAGCAATGCCAACGCTCTAGCTCTGGCCTCCCTTTGGCTTATCCGCTCATGAAGCTCAACCTGCTCTATAATCTGGTTGCCAATGCTCAGCACGGGATTAAGGGCTGATTGCGCTTCCTGAAAGACCATGGCGATGTCTTTTCCCCTGATTTGTCTGAGTTGCCTGGTGGAGCATTTCACCAGGTCGATATCCCCGAAGGAAACCTGACCATCGACTATCCTGGCCGGCGGACTGTCTAGCAGTCTAAGTAAGGATAGCGCCGTCACTGACTTGCCACAGCCCGATTCGCCAACCAGACAGAGACATTCTCCGCGACTAAGGTTGAAGTTCACGCCGTTGACCGCTTTGACCACGCCACGAGTAGTATAGAAGTAGGTCTTCAGGTTTTTTGTTCTCAATATCGTGTCGTTCATGGGTCTCAAATTTTGCTCTTTGGGTCGAAGGCGTCTCTAAGGCCATCGCCCAGGAAATTAAAGGCGAGCACAGTAAGGAAGAGCATAATACCTGGTCCCACAGCTATCCACCATGCTGTATCAAGCGTGTGCTGACCAGCAGATAGGATTATCCCCCAGCTAGTCCATGTAGGGTCGCCCAAGCCGATAAAACTCAGGGCGGCTTCTGCCATTATCACACCGGGAATTGATAGCGTCGTTATCACAATTATCAGGCTCATGACATTTGGTATTAGGTGTCTGAAGATAACGCGGCGATCGCTAGCGCCAATGGCTCTGGCAGCAGTGACAAACTCCCTTGTTCTTAGCGACAGCGATTCGCTCCTGATAAGCCGTGCTGTACCGGTCCAGCCGGTCAAGCCTATGGCCAGCACAATGAAAATCAGGCTATGGCCAAAAATGAAAACAATGAGCACCAGCAACAGGAAAAAGGGGAAGGTCATCATAATATCGGTAAACCTCATCAGGGCATTGTCTACCCACCCGCCTGAGTAAGCTGAGAGGACGCCGATGATAGTGCCGAGGATTATGGCCATGCCCGTGGCTATCAAACCCACTAGCAAAGATATCCTCGCCCCGGATACTATCATAGCCAGCAAATCTCGGCCCTTGTTATCTGTGCCCAGTGGGTGTTTCCACGTCCCCCGTATTATGGTAGTGGTGAACTCGTCAGTATTTATGTCATAGATTGATTTCTCAATGGAGAAACCTATTGGGGGTAAATTCTTCTCATCAAAATTGACCTCTGTGGGGTCCATGGTGAAAAAGGGCCCGAACAATGCCAGGAAAATCAGAAATATGATAAAGGCAAGGCCAGCTATTGCCAGCTTGTTGCGGCGAGTCCTTTGCCAGTAGTAGCCGGCTAACCGTCCGCCGGCACGTATAGATGTGCTAGTACCTGCAGTCCTGTACTTCATTTCTCAGTCATATCTTATTCTGGGGTCCAGGTAAGTATAGGTGATATCGGTCACCAGATTTATCATTAATACCAATAAGGTGCCGATGAGGGTCACAGCTACCACTATGGGGTAATCGTTGGCAAAGATGGCGTTAAAGGATACCTGTCCCAGGCCGGGGATACCAAAGACAATTTCAGTGAGATAGGCTCCACCAAAGACGATGCTGCCCAGGTCAAACATGATAATAGTAATCAGAGGTAACATAGCGTTTCTGAATACGTGTTTCCCGATAACGGTGTGTTCAGGAAGTCCCTTGGCGCGGGCGGTGGTGACAAATCCCTTTCTCAGGTTATCCAGCATAGCTGACCTGGTATATCTTACGTAGCCAGCTACCATCCCCGTGCCCAATGTCATCACTGGTAGAACCAGTGCCTTAAGATTTTCCAACGAGAAAAGGGGCAGGGTAGTGTCATAATAAGTCTTGAATATACCCATTTTCACCGAGAACACAAGGATGAGCATAACGCCCAACCAGAAGTTGGGCAAAGATATGCCGACAAACGACATAAAAGTAAGGGCGTAATCGGTCTTGGTGTACTGCTTGACCGCAGAGTAGATGCCAATAAGTATCCCGAGGATAGCAGCGAAAATGCTGCTGAGCAATATGAGCTGGAAGGAGTAAATCCAGTGTGTCTTTATCAGCTCCATCACGGGCATAGAGGTGCTGAAGGACCATCCCCAGTTGCCGCGGAGCAGGTTGCCTATGTACTCGAAATACTGTTCCCACAGCGGCTTATCCAGCCCGTATCTGGCTTCAATAGCAGCTACAACCTCAGCTACATCCTGACCGCTGGCAGTGAGATTGGCCAGATATTTGTCAGCAGGAGAGCTGGGGCCAACTCTGACCAGCACGAAGGTAATCGTTAATATGCCCCAGGCGATGATTACTGAATAGATGAGCCGCTTGATTATGTAATCTCTGAGCCAGGTTTTTCCCATGATGGTGAAGGGTTGAGCCTATCGCAATGACGACCGCAGGGAAAAGAATACCAGACTACTAACTTTATTTCTATAAGAGAGCACCGCGAGGCAGTCCGAAACCTCCCAAAACAACGCGATTCGTGCAGGGGTGGGGCTTGCCTATCCCATTCACGCCCCACCGGGATTTTTCGCTTCGCCCAGAATGACGAGGTGTCTATCTCACGGGCATGCCTGAAGGTGCGCCCCTACATTTTGTTTTTGGACAGCCTTTCGCGATGACAGTCGGCTAGCACCTATTCAAAATACCAAAGGTAATAGTTGTAGCCTATGCTAATCCCTGGTTCTATGCCCTTGACTTTCTTCTGGAAGCCAAGATTACTCCTGGTGAAGGTGAGAAAATCAACGGGCTGTTCTTCTGATATGAGATGGGAAAGTTCGGCGTAAACCTGCCGTCGGAAGTTCTCATCTAGTGACTCTCTTGATTTGGCCTTGGCGAACAAGGCATCTACCTCTGTGTTATAGAAGCCAATGAAGTTGAGCCCACCATGAGTGGTGAAAAAGACCTCGCTCCCCGAGGGAGCCTTCACATCAGTGCCAAATCCTAGGAGAATAAAGTCCCACGGTTCTTCACTGACGGCATCAGGCCCATTGTTGTCACCCGGTTCCTGGTCGCTCCCGGGCACCTTGTTGTACATATATTGCCTGATTAGCATTGACCAGGGAACATATTTGTTCTCCACGTGTATTCCGAGCCCCTTAAGCTCTTTTTGTATATAGGCGGCTACCTGCCCTGTCAATTCACTGCCGGTTGATGTTGCCAGCACCAGTTTGAGCTGGTCCCCCTTCTTGTCTGTGACCTGGATAGTGCCATCTTCCCTTTTCACCCCATAGCCTTCCTGGTAAAGGATTTCAGCCGCTTTATTCTTGTCGTATAGCTCACCCACTCCATATTTGATGACACTTTCATCGTTATACCAGGGAGACACCTTGGGAATGAAGCTGTAGGCAGGTTCAGCGAAGCCAAGGTACACTGCCTGGCATAATGATTCTTTCCCTATGGCCATTGACAGGGCTTGCCTTATCCTTTTATTTCTTAGCCCTTCCCAGCCATTATTTCTCTGGTTATATGCCAGCAACACATAACCGCTGCCGGGCACCGTGTAAACTTGGATGTTCTTCATATTGCGAAAGCGGTTGGCCTGCTCTGGCTCGATGCTGGTATAGGTGATATCGCCGGCCTCCAACGCAGCCTGTCTTGTGGCAGAAGTGCCGAATATTTTGATTACGTATTGCTCGAAATACGGCGCCCCAACAGGTTTGCCCAAATAATAGTCGGGATTCCGCTCTACTACGAACCTGTCGTTCCTGATCCATTCTTTAAAACGATAAGGCCCCAGATTGCCGGTGTAGGTGAGCTTATTGAACTCCGGCGCCTCGGTAAATGCCTTGACGTCGCCTTCATATTTGCTAGCAATTGACTTTGGTAAAGGCATGAGGTCATAGATGTTGTAGACAAATTCGGCATCAACCGTTTGGCGGGTTATAGTAAAGGTGGTATCGTTGACCACCTCCGGCTCTACAAATATCTTTTTACCGTTTACTTCTTCCATCCAGTTGCTCTTGTAAGGATAGTTGAGCCAGTCGGAGCACATCAGGTTCTTCAATGTATAGACGTAGTCCTCTGCAGTAACCGATGAGCCATCAGTCCATTTGAGGTCATCTCTGATGGTAATGGTATAGACCAACCCGTCAGGCGACACCTCTACATCTTTGGCCAAGCAGAGAAGCACGATGTCGAGATTGTTGTCATAGGTGGCCAGCGAGTCTAAAGTATGGCCAACGTAACTGAAGGAGCTGCTATCGGCAGCCAGTATCCAGTTGAGAGTTTCGGCATCACTTGGGCTTCCTTGAATGAATACATCTTTTACCTGTCTCTTGCCGCCGGCACAGCCTGTAACCAGGGTGACCAGAGTTACAGCGAGCACGAGAAGCACCGCAATTTTTCTCATCTATCTAACCTCTCTTTTTATGTTCTAGGCTTCTTCTGTTTGTCTTGCCTTATCTTTGCCTGTTGCTTTATAGCCTTGCCTGACTTAAATCGGTTCAAGTTCAGGAAGCCTTTGTTTTGTCCCTTCATTTTCCGCTCAGACTTTAGACGAATGACTCCATCAACTGACGGATGGCATCGTCCACCGCGCCTGAAGTCTCTTTAGTAATGCGGTTGATAATTTGGTCAACTTTCTGGTATCTGGCAGCATCGTAGAGGTCATCGAGCTTCTCGTAAAACCCGGCTCTCCTACCAAGCCTGAAGTTGAGCCTTTCTTTTTTCGGCAAAGCCAGATACCGATTTATAGCAGCCAGGCAGTCCTGCTTAGCTTCAGGGAACTTTCCCTCCAGTTCAGGCAACAGGTTAAGCACGTGGTCACTCTTAAGTTCACTGGTTACCTCGAGCTTTTCAATGAGGTTTCCAATTTCCTCGATTACCTCATCCTCACTTTGCAGTTCGAAATCCCCGCTTTCAATTTTTGACCATAAATCCATACCTTGGCGCACATATAGCGTTCGTATCCTGATATAGTCTGGGTCTATTTCATTGAGCACTCTGGCCGTCTCTGTAGCATGGTGCACGGTCATCTTCCTGCCACCAAGGCCAGGCATTATATATTCGCTCAACGAAATGCCGGCTGCTTTTACGTTCTTGCCCCCGTTGATATGCTCCTCAGCGGTAACGCCTTTGTCCATGTAGCTGAGCACTAGGTCAGAGCCGCTTTCCAAGCCTATGTGCAGACGGGAGAGGCCAGCTTCTTTCAATTGTATTAGTTCCTCGACCGATTTCTTGGCGGCGGTCTTGGAACGTGCATACGAGGTTATCCTGGTCAATTCCGGGAATGTTTTTTTAAGGTAAGAAATCACCTGCACCAAATCAGGTGTCCTCATAATGAGGGAGTTGGCGTCCTGAAGGAATGCACAGTCCCCGCCTGCCCAGAGCCACAAGGCCACATTGCGAATGCTGAAGTTATACTGGCCCTGGCTATAGATTGCAGCAGCTATTTCTCTCGTTCGGTTGCCATTCCCGGTCTTCCAGGCGAGTTGCTTTATGTCATCGGCAATAGCCTTGGCGGTATCTATGTCTTTGATTACATCCTCGGTCGGTCTTAGTTCGAACCGCTGGCCTCGGTAAACGGGGCAGAATTGACAACGATTCCATGGACAATTCCGCGTTGCCCTTATTAGCAGAGAATATGCCTCGCTGGGCGGCCTTATCGGTCCTTGCTCAAAGGTGCGTTCAGTCAATTTGGGAGAAATCATGTTTTCTAATTATAACTTCGAACCTGCATACTGGCAATGTTGTCGTGGCTAGCAAATTGCAGGGCTAGAATGTGGTTACAGGCTTGATGGTATAATCTAAGCGCTGTCATGAGCAAGGTCAAAGTGATATCGTTTGATGTAGAGGGAACGCTGGTGACTCCGGATTTCAGCTATGCCATCTGGTTTGAGGCTATTCCTCGGTGCTATGCTGAGAAAAATAACCTGGATTTGGAACGGGCCAAGGTGCTGGTACGAGAGGAATATGAAAAGGTGGGCGACCAAAGGCTAGAGTGGTACGATGTTCACTACTGGTTCGACAAGCTCTCTCTGGGCATTCCTCATCCTGTGATGGCAGAATGCAGCAGCCGCGTGCAATACTATCCAGAGGTGCAAGACCTGCTTGCTTCACTGAATGGGAAATACAAGCTGGCTGTGGCCTCTGGCTCGCCTAGGGATTTTCTCTTCTATTTGCTAAAGGATATTGAGCGCTGCTTCATCAAGGTTTTTTCGTCGGTCTCTGATTACAAGCAACTGAAGACACCTGAGTTCTACCGGGAGATGTGCAGGGTATTGGAAGTCCACCCGGAACAAGTCATACATGTGGGCGATAACTGGCAATTTGATGTTTCAGCACCTAGCGAGGTTGGTATCCACGCTTTCTATCTGGATAGGGAAAGTAAAGGCGGGAAACCGAATTCATTATCGAGCTTAGCGGAGCTGAAAACCTATTTAGAAGTCTGATTCTCAGACTTGGCGGAACAGCCTTTGTTCGTATTTGGCGAGACCGAAACCTGCGTTACAGGGGTGAACGCAGTTGAAAGTAGTCTACCACGAGCTTTATAAGCAAGTTTACACTTCTGACCCCGCGGCAGAGCCAGGGCGGATTGAGTCTATCCTGAAGACGTTGGAGGGCAAATATCGGTTTGTTCAGCCGAAACCAGCCACAGAGAGCGACCTCAGTAGAGTCCATACCCAGTTCCATATCGAATCCGTTAAGAGGGACATTAAGCTCTACAAGATTGCTTGTCTAGCGGCAGGAGGAGCTATCAAGGCAGCCGAGATAGCCGTGGAGGGCGAGCCCAGTTTCGGCCTGATTCGACCACCTGGTCATCATGCCAGCCCTGACCATTGTTGGGGCTTTTGTTTTTTCAACAACATCGCTGTAGCGCTGGCGAAACTATTGGAAGACGGCCTGATCAACAGGGCGTTGATACTTGATTTCGACCTTCATTTTGGTGATGGCACGGACAACTATTTCAGAGGAAGCAATACGAAGTATTTCCAACCCAGAACTAGCGAACGCAGGGCGTTTATTAGAGAAATCGAAAGGGTTTTTGAGGCGGAAGAGGGTTATGGCATTTTGGCTGTTTCGGCAGGGTTTGACAGGCATATTGCTGACTGGGGTGGGCAACTTGCCACCGATGACTATCGGGCTATTGGCAGGTTGGTGAAAGAAGCGGCTGAGAAAAATTGTCGAGGCAGAAGATTCGCTGTCCTGGAAGGCGGCTATAATCATGACGTCCTGGGAACTAATGTAGAGGCTTTCCTTGAGGGGATGGACTAATTTTCAGCGCTCGTCGCTCAAAGGTAGTCCTTTAGAGTCTTTTAACCCTGACCTGAGGGAGCAGCTTTTCTACATCCCGTCGGCGGCATAGCTCTGTGCCCGGGGTCAGCGTTGCGGCTGTGCCGGCAGCTACCGCTAGCCGGGAGGCCTCTAATATATCGTCTCCCCTGGTCAAGCTTAGCACCAGCGCTGCTACCGTAGAATCTCCAGCGCCAACCGTGCTGCGAACTTGTACCCTTGGTGCTATCACCTTCAGCATTTTGTCGCCATCAGAAATAATAAGTCCATCCTTACCTCTTGAGATAGCCACGATTTCAATGCCTCTGGCAAGGAGCTTCTTTACCGCTTTTACGATTGCTGCTTCGTCTCCGAGCTTAGTGCCCAGCAGCACTCCTGCTTCATAGACGTTAGGCTTGATTAGCGTAGGTTTTGCCTTTATTCCTTCCTTCAGCCATTCTTCATCGGAATCGAGTACAGTTCTGATGCCCTGCTTCTTTGCCGCCTCTATCAGTTTCTTATAGATGTCGTCGGGCACGCCGGGTGGTACACTACCCGCCAGCACCAGGTAATCGGGCTTGGGTTCCAGGTATGTTATCTTGCCTGTAAGGCTGCCTAACTCACTCTTGGAAATGGTCGGACCGGGGGCATCTATCCTGGTCTGGCTGTTATTGCTCAGGTTGGTGATGATAAGATTGCTCCTGATGTCCCCCTTGATTGTAGTGAAGTCGAAGGGTACTCCCTGCTGCTGAAGCAGTTGTTTCAGGATATCTCCATCGATGCCCCCCACGAAACCGTAGGCTATGGTTTTGCCGCGAAGCTCGTGAACTACCCTGGAGACGTTTATGCCCTTGCCTCCAGGGTCACGGCGCATGCTAGTCCAGCGGTTAGCCTCTTCCAGCACTAATCTTTCGACAGTAAACGTCTTGTCCAGGCTGGGATTTAAGGTCACTGTAGCAATCATCTAAATCATCTCCACTTTTAACAGGTTTGTGCTACCCGACACTCCAACAGGCACTCCGCCAGTGATCACTATCAAGTCACCTTTACCAGCCAGACCTATTGCCTTGGCCACTTTGGCTCCTTGTGCGAACAGATCAGATATTCTGGAAGCGTCCGGGACTTTGAAAGCACGCACCCCCCAGGACAAGGACAGTTGTCTCTGTGTGATTTGGCTGGAAGTGATTGCCAGGATTGGTACCCTGGGTCGGTATTTGGCTACGCGTCTGGCAGTGCTTCCTGATGACGTAAAAGCGATGATAGCAGCAGCCCCAAGCTGTTGAGCAGTGTGGCAGGCAGCGTAGCTGATAGCGTCATCCGTCTGAGGCTGGAGGTCCTTGCCTTTGCTTGCCAGGATTTCTTCATAAGGCAGAGCGGTCTCCGCCTCCAGGGCTATCTGCGACATCATGATTACTGCTTCCTTGGCATAGTTGCCGATTGCTGTCTCCGCTGAAAGCATCAGGGCATCGGTGCCATCAAAAATAGCGTTGGCAACATCGGTAGCCTCAGCTCGAGTAGGAGTAGGTGAATCTACCATCGATTCCAGCATTTGTGTGGCTACGATAACGGGTTTGCCCAAACTATTGCACTTCTGGATGATCGTCTTTTGTGCCAATGGCACTTTTTGTATGGGTATCTCTACTCCAAGGTCTCCGCGGGCAACCATGATGCCATCAGCTATTTCCAGTATTTCATCCAGGTTATCCAGTGCTTCGCGCCTTTCGATTTTGGCAATTATCGCAGGGGCAGCAGCCCTTTGCCTGAAGAAACGTTTTACTTTAAGGATATCCTGGGCTTGCCTGATAAAGGACAGGGCTACAAAATCAACCTTGTGTTTCAATCCAAATGAAAGATGCCCCCAATCCTCCTTGGTAATCGAGGGCGTACTCAAATTGACAGAGGGGACATTGACACCTTTGTCCTCGCCCAAAATACCACCATCAATAATCTGGCATTTGATGTCGGTCTTTGTAGTACTGACCACGCGGAGTTCGATAGTTCCATCGGCGAGGAATATGGAGTCGCCTGGTTTTACACTCTTGGGAAGGTCGCGCAGGCCAATAGATATCTGATGCTCATCGCCTATTATCTGCTTGGTGGTGAGGACGACATAGGCATTATTCTTTAGTTCGACAACTCCATCCTTAAGTTTTCCCGTCCTGTCCTTCGGCCCTGGCAGGTCCTGCATGATGGCCAGCGGCAAACCGAGTTGCTTGGCCACTTTGCGCAGGGTTTTAATCTTAATGGCGTGCTCTTTGTGTGTGCCGTGTGAGAAGTTGATGCGTGCCACGTCCATACCAGCCTGCATCAAATCCTTAATAGCTGCTGCGGAGCTGGTGGCCGGCCCAATTGTGCAAACTATCTTGGTTCTTCTAGAGATGCTGCTTGATGCAATGTTTGACGACATGTGATTATCTTAGTAGGTTGCATACCAATTCTGGGGTATGGATGCCAACTCGTGAGCTTGCAAGCCCATTTTGCGGTACCAGGGCGTGGCATGTTTTGCGGCTATATCGCCTAGCTCCTTGAGCCTGTCAGCTACCGTGGTATTGAGAAATTTCATCCTGTCCTTCCTGTTGCGGAATTTGAGGGCATCTTGCCAGATAGCTCGGCCTCCGAGAAATCCCGAAGCGCCTGCCTGGCAAGCGAGCCCTACCTGGGTACGGAACTGGTGGTAATCCACGCCAGCACTGAGGATAACCCAGGGCGATTTAGAAGCCTGGTCAAGCTGCTGGCAAAGCTGTAATATTTCCCTCTTGTCTTTATGGTACCTCAGGTCGGCGGGGAATTCCGACTTGAGAACGTCGATGGGCAACGATGTGATCTGTCGTGCTGTCTCAATAACCAGGCCTGGTTTTTTGGCAGCGTATTCTTTTGAGCTGGCGTTTTCGCCTTTTACAGCGTAGGCTACCGGCTCGACCAGGAAGGGGATGTCGGCCTTGAGGCATTGGTGGGCTACAGCGTCGATAGTTTCTAGTTGTCTCTTAGCGGTCTTCTTTAGGTCGGGCCGATAGTAGACCAGGATTTTCACTGCTGCAGCACCCATCCGCTTTATCTTCTCCACGCTCCAGCCCTTTTGCAGCGTTGTCACTCGACCATCTGGATTGCTCCGGTATCCGGTAGCTTCGATGCTGACCAGCAGGCCAATCCACCCCGGGAGCACGCTGGAGGCGATGCATTGAGCAGCACCGTAGTTCGGGTCAAGCAAAATGGCACTGGAAAAAGGGGACAAGGACTGGCATAGGTCAAGCTTATGCTCCACCATTCCCTGGTAGTCAACTTTTTGAAGTTGCTCCTTCTCGATCATGTCTTGCAACGAGCCACGATGGTCCATGGCACATATGATGAAGATTCCGCCAGCAGTAGATAGCTGTTGCAGGCCCCTGATTTTTCCGATGCTGAGTCTTGTCATTCGATGTCCTTTGGATATGTAATGCACTAAGAATATAGCCTTTTGGCTTCAGTATATCAAGTTGGTAAGGTGCCATTGCGCAAAGACCTTGTTAAGTGTGAGCCACTTGGTGCATAATTGTATCCGTTGCTTTAAACATCGCTAGAGGAGGAACACGATGGAAGGCAAAGAAATGCCATCACCTGATCAACTGGCCAGGATGCCTATTGCGGAGAGGCAGAGGTACCTTGACGACCAATTAAGGGAGTTTGTGGCTTACGCTTA
>VGOO01000033.1 GCA_016875925.1 Chloroflexota bacterium | reverse complement strand
ATGCTTTCTTCAAGGCGCTCTTGTTCCTCGGCGCTGGCAGTGTGAACCACGGCACGGGGACGTTTGATATGCGGTTGATGGGTGGACTGCGGAAGACTATGCCCTGGACGTATATCACTTTTCTCATCGCATCATTAAGCCTGGCTGGCATCTGGCCACTGGCCGGTTTCTGGAGCAAGGATGAAATCGTAGCTTCGGCTATAGACAAGCCGGTGCTGTTTACGCTGGCACTGATAACCGTGTTCATGACTGCCTTCTACATGTTCAGAGCCATTTTTATGACATTTACTGGCGAATATCGTGGTGGTGCACCGTCTGAACATGGTGCTCACAGCTCTCACGAGCATCATGGACCACATGAGTCGCCCAAGGTTATGGTCATCCCACTAGTAATCCTGGCGGTGCTCTCAGTGTGTTCCGGGTGGGTAAACCTGACAGGAGGCTTTGGTAACTTCATGGGATATGGTGAAGGTCATGGGGCGGCGCATAGTATTGTGGAGGGCTTCTTCGGTGTGCTGACCCATCCGATTCCACTGATAGCGCTGCTTGTTGCTGGTTTGGGTATTCTGCTGGCTTATGCCATGTACAGTGCCAAATGGATTTCAAACGAAGCTGTGGGCAAGGCTTTCAAGCCTCTCTATACCCTTCTTTCTCGTAAGTATTTCATGGATGAGCTTTATGAGAAAGTGATTGTGGTCAGGGTGTTGGTGAATGGCATTTTCGCTGGTCTGGCCATCTTTGACGACCGCGTGGTTGATGGAGCTGTGAATGGTGCGGCCAGCGGCACGGCGGCTGCGGGTGGCGCAATTCGAAAAGTACAGACAGGCCAGCTTCAGCTTTACGGCATGTTTATAGTGCTTGGCCTGGTGGCTATAGCTGTTTGCTATTATCTGTTTGCTTGAGGTAGATGGAATTGGATTTCGCTTATTTATCGGCCATTGTCTTCCTCCCGGTGATCGGGGCGATTGTAATTGCCTTGTTGCCCAGGGCTGACTTCAAGGTCATACGTGTTGTTGCCCTCGTATTCACTCTAGCCGCATTTGCTCTTTCTATGGTTGTCTTCTGCCAGTTTGACCGTTCCTCAGCGGCAATAGGACAGATGCAGTTCGAGGAAAAGCTTTCCTGGATACCGGCTATCAACTCCTTCTATCACCTGGGCGTTGATGGGCTGAGCTTACCCCTGGTAATCCTGATGACCTTCCTGGGAGTGCTGTCTGTGCTGGTTTCATGGAAGGTTGCCTTGAGGCCAAAGCTGTACTTCGCTATGCTGATGATTCTGGAGACCAGCATATTGGGAGTTTTCACTGCCCTTGACCTCATCCTGTTCTTCCTCTTCTGGGAGATAGAGTTGATACCGATGTATTTCCTTATTTCCATCTGGGGCAGTGGCCGCAAAGAGTATGCTGCCAATAAGTACCTGATATACACGTTGGTTGGCAGTGCCATGATGCTGGCCGGTTTTTTGAGTGTGTATTTCAGCACTGGCACCATGAATATGATGGAGCTAAGCGGGCTAGAGATAGCCAAGCCGTTCATCCCGTTGTCTGCCATGTTCTTCCTGCTGATAGCAGGTTTCGCCATCAAGCTGCCGGTGTTCCCGTTGCACACCTGGTTACCTGATGCCCATACTAACGCTCCCACTGCGGCCAGTGTAATTCTGGCGGGGGCGCTGCTGAAGATGGGCGGTTACGGGATGATTCGACTGTGCGTGACCATGTTGCCTGGTGTAGCTGTTCAATATGCACCGCTGATGGCGATTATTGCAATAATTGGCGTGTTGTACGGTGCAGGGGTGACCTTGCGACAGACTGACTTGAAGAGACTCATTGCCTATAGCAGCGTCAGCCACATGGGCTACGTGCTTTTGGGCATCTTTGCCCTGACGCAGATAAGCGTTACCGGTGCGGCTCTGCAGATGTTCAGCCATGGCATCATCACTGGGCTTCTGTTCGCTATGGTGGGGCTGGTCTATGAAAAGACACATGAGCGGAACTTAGACAAACTAGGTGGACTGGCTAGACAAATGCCGGTCATTGTGGTGGTATTCAGCATCGCTGGTCTTGCGTCTCTGGGATTGCCGGGCACCAGCGGGTTTGCTGCCGAATTCATCATCTTCGTGGGCAGCTTCACCAGCCCTATTGCAGGTATGCCTCTTTATACATTGCTTGGCGTGCTTGGAATCGTCTTCACGGCCGGGTACATACTGTGGATGTTGCAGAGAACGTTTTATGGCGAACCGAAAGACAAGTATAACGGTGTACCTGATGCTGATGCAGTGGAAAAAACCTGCATTTTCCTGTTCGTCTTTGCCATTTTGCTGGTTGGTATCTATCCTGCCATCCTGACTGATGTTATTAAGATGGGGGTGGAGCCGATCATTAAATTGGTTGGCATGTAGGGGGTGAGGCTATCCCGGCTCGGATAGTAGTGGCGGTAGGGGTGGTGATAGAGGATGATTTGGGCAGGGTGCTTCTGGTGAAGCATAAGCCGGAGCGAGGTGGCTTCTGGCAGGGGAAGTGGATATGCCCTGGAGGGGAGTTGGAAGTTGGTGAGGAGATAGGAGAGGGGATAAGGAGGGAAATAAGAGAAGAGACAGGTTTGGAAGTGGATTTGGTCAAGGCCCTGCCAGCTTTTGACCGAATAGTGAAGAGGGACGGCAAAGTTAAGTTGCATGTTATATATGTAGATTATGAGGCCAAGCTGGTCGGAGGTGAACTCAAAGCGGACAGCGATGTGGGCGAAGCCAAGTGGGTGAAAAAGAGCAGCCTGGGCCAGATATGGGAAGAGATACACGAGGATACTAAGAAGTTACTGAAGTTAGCGGGAGCGGTTTGAACCGATGATGCTGGAACAAATTAGTTTGATAGCACCTGAACTAAGCCTACTGTGCTTTGCTTTGCTGGTAGTCTTGCTTGACCTCTTTGTGAAGCAGAAGAAGGTTATAGCAGGTGTTGCGTTGGTCGGTGTAATAGTCTCCGCTGGCTTTGCGCTCAATATGTGGGGTGCACCCACTGTTGGTATCTTCTACAACATGTTGTCGGTGGATAATTTTGCCATCCTGTTCAAATTCCTATTCCTGGCGGCGGCAGGTTTGGTGATACTGGCTTCACAGGACTATGTGAGCAAGTTCTCCAGGTTCCAGGGCGAGTTTTATGCGCTGGTGATGCTGTCGGCGTTGGGCATGATGTTGATGGCGGCAGCCGCCGACTTTATTGCTCTATATGTAGCGTTGGAGCTGAGCAGCATCTCGCTCTATGTACTGGCGAGCTTCCTGAAAGACAAAAAATCAACGGAGGCAGGGCTGAAGTATTTACTCTTGGGCGCTGTAGCCTCTGCTGTTTTGCTCTATGGCATGGCTCTGGTCTTTGGCCTCACCGGGCATACTTGTCTGGTGTGTATTGGCGATGCCATAAAGGCAATGCCTATATCTAATGTCATGGATAGCCCGGCGTTGGTTCTGGGCATTATCCTTTTGGTGGTGGGTTTTGGCTTCAAGATAGCCAGTGTTCCCTTCCAGATGTGGGTTCCCGATGTTTACGAAGGTGCGCCGACGCCAGTTACTGCCTATCTTTCGGTAGCCAGCAAGGCTGCTGGTTTTGCTATCATACTTCGCGTGTTCTTTACCGTTTTCGGCGCTCCGGAGTGGCTTAGCCAGAACTGGGGACTGCTGATAGCCATCTTAAGCGCTGTTACCATGACAGTGGGCAACGTAGTTGCTATCGTCCAGACCAATATCAAGCGTATGCTGGGTTATTCCAGCATTGCCCAGGCTGGATATCTGATGGTAGGTTTGGCCACGGTAGGCATGGCGGCTGGGGCTGATGCGCTGGGTCGCAGTGGGTTGCTCTTTTTCCTCATGAGTTACACGGTTACTAATCTTGGTGCTTTTATTGCGGTGATCGCCATGTCCAATAAGATAAACAGCGATATGATTAATGACTTTACCGGCATGGGCAAACGGGCACCACTGCTGGCAATAGCTTTGACTTTGTGTCTGGTTTCATTGACAGGCTTGCCACCCACTGCGGGGCTTATCGCCAAGATTTATATCTTCAGCGGCGCCGTAGACCATGGCTTGCTGTGGCTGGTGATTATTGCCGTGATTAATAGCTGTATTTCAGCTTACTACTATTTCCGTGTGGTTAAAGTGATGTGGCTTGGCGAGCCGGCATCTGATGAGAAGGTGCCTTCAACCTGGGCGCTGCGAACTGCGTTGGCTATTTGTTGTTTGGCAGTGCTGGTCATGGGCGTAGTGCCGGCTGCTTTTGTGCGCATAGCTGAAGCCGCTGTGAAAATCCTAGGCTCTTAGGTCTCTGTCTGCTACTCCCTCGAAAGAGTTTTGTGTTTTCTACTAGGCGTTTTCGTTCTATGCCTGCAAATGCTTGAAGGCAGAACAAGCGGTGCTTTATTATGGTGCCATTGCTGGTTTCGGAGGTGGCTATGAAATACGAGACTATACTGGTTGAGAAGTCGGGCAATCTGGCCAAGGTGACATTGAATCGTCCCCAGATACTTAATGCCATTAATGCCAGGCTTTTGCTGGAGCTAAAGGACCTATTTGCGCGGTTGAGGATAGACCAGAAGACGCGTTTCGTCATTTTTACTGGAGTGGGGAGGGCATTCTCCTGCGGAGCAGAGTTCACCAAGAAGGCCATGGACGAGCGCTACAGCACTCCCGAGATGGCCAGCGAGCGACTGGCGCAACTCTTTGGGCACGATTTTATGTCTGCCATGGAGAGCCTGGAACAGGTGACTATTGCTGCGGTGAACGGCGCTGCAGTTGGAGCTGGTTTATGCCTGGCCATGAACTGTGATTTCAGGATTGCCTCTGAGAAGGCTCTCTTCGGCGTTCCTGAGGCCAACCTAGGCATTTTCTTTACCTGGGGAGCTACTCCACGGCTTACTGCACTCATAGGGCCAGCCAAAGCCAAGGAATTGATTATGACCTGTGATAATATAGATGCACAGGAGGCGTGGCGGATAGGGCTGGTCAACAAAGTAGTGCCCGCTGACAAGTTAATGGTGACCTGCGAGGAGTTGGTGCAGAAGCTTGCCAGCAAAGGACCTTTGGCCATCCGGATGACTAAGAAGATGGTCAACGCAGCATCGCTGGCTAAGATGGCTGACCTCTATCCATGCGAGCCTGAGCTGGTGGAGAGGCTGATGCTCTCCCCAGAAGTCAAAGAGGGTGTTGAGGCTTTCATAGAAAAGCGGATGCCGAGATTCTCGGAGTATTAGATAGGCTAGTCAAGCGGTTCTATGAGCGGTCTATAGGCATGTATTTGCCTGTCTTTGAAGACTGGGAGTATGGAGGCGCCCTGTTCCAGTTGCTCTTCGGTGAGGGTTGCGCTGATTATACATTCCTGAGCAGTTGGAGCTCTAGCAACTATCTCGCCCAAGGAATTGACTATCTTGCTGTCGCCGCATAGGGTCAATTCTTTTCTGGCTCCGCCTATTTTGCCTGCGCTGTTGCAGAATACTAGGTGTACCTGATTCTCCAGAGCGCGGGCCACGGTCACATACTCGCCCATTACCTTCAAATTGCCTATATTTGGGAAGCAGAGGATGATGACTACTATCTCGGCGCCCTGTACTCCCAAAACTCTCACGATTTCGGGGAACACGTAATCGTAACAGATCGCTATTCCTATCTTGCCGACGTGGGTGGAGAACACCTGAGTCCTTGAACCAGGGGTAAAGTAGTGCGTCTCTTCGACAGGTATATGTATTTTTCTGTATATCCGTGTTGGTTGTCCTGGTTCCATCAACGCTGCCGAATTGAAGATTTCGTACTTAATCCGCGTTTTTTCGGGGAAGCCGAGGATGCAGACGCAGCCAGCTTTATCGACCTCATCTTTGATTTCCTGTAATGTAGGACTGCTTTCGGGGTCTTCAGCTAACTTCCAGAACTGTATTTTGGATTGTGGCAGGTAACCCCTGGATGGTATGTAGCCCGTAGTAGAGAGCTCGGGAAATACTAGGAGATCATGCGATGGTCCGAGTTGCCTAATGTACTGGACAACGCGCTTTACGTTTGCTCCCTTCTTGCTTTCGTTTAATATAGCCTGCTCGGCTGCAAACTGAACGGCTGCGACCCTTACCTCTTTCTTCATAGGTTTTTCACCTCATACTCTCATTTTGGGGCATAGGGGTATTGACAAGTGCACGCGAATCTGCCAGAATGAATGAAGCCTCATTCATTCTACTGGAAAATAGCGCTTAAGTAAATGGTTCGCGCGATACGTGCCTATAGCAATGATGAAGACCTGGTTAGAGAGCGCAGAGACTACATTGCGCGCAATTCGGCCAAGGTGCTGGTACAGAAGGGATTCGAGCGCACCACTGTCCAGGAGCTAGCAGATGCCTGCGCTATGAGCGTTGGCTCGTTATATCGCTACTTTGGCTCCAAAGAGGATATTTTATACTATTTTATCGATCGTGGTCTGGGTATGCTGGCAGAATCGGTGGAAGGTTATCTGGAAGAATCGGAGAGCCTGAATCCTACGGAAGCGTTGGAAGGATTCATTAGGATGTACTATCGATTGATGGCCGATGATTGGAACCTGTGCCTTTTCGCCTACCAGGAGACCAAGAATCTAGACGTAGCAGCCCGACGCAAAATGATTGACGATGCCAGCCGTGATGTGGCTGCATGCGAGTGCTTGTTGCGACGTGGGATTGAATCGGGGGAGTTCAAGATAGAAAATCCTACCTTGATGGCTCATAACATAATCGTCTTAGCCCATATGTGGGCGGTGAGACGCTGGTTCTTGAGAAAGCGTTTTAACCTGGAAGAATACATAAGGATGCAGACCGATGCCATTCTCAAGCTGGTCGGTGCGAAAGAGCAGGAAGCGGTAACGAGTTAAGCGGGCTGTTGGCGGTGATATGTGTTCCTGTGTAACAGGCACAGATTTTAGTCAGGTAGAGAGAAAGCTTTGAAGAACGAGGCCAAACTAAAGCTGGAGCATGTTCACCTCAGATTCGGTGGTGTGCATGCCCTTACTGATGTCAGTGTAGATGTCAGAGAAGGAGAAATCCTCTCTATAATCGGTCCCAATGGCGCGGGCAAGACCTGTGTGCTCAATTGCATAAATGGGTTTTATCGGCCACAGACAGGCGATATTTATTTTGAAGGACGAAATATCACCCGCTTGCCCAGTCATAAAATCGCCAAGCTAGGAATGGCCCGCACCTTTCAAAATATAGAGTTATTTGCCGGGCTGAGTGTTCAGGATAACCTTATGGCCGGGAGACATTTCTATATGACTGGTGGCCTGGCTGGCGCCTTTTTGGGGGGCGTTTATTTCGGCAAATCTCACCACGAAGAAGTGGACCAGCGCAGAGTAATAGAGGAGATTATCGATTTTCTGGAGATAGAGGCCATAAGAAAGCAAGTGGTGGCAACGTTACCATACGGGCTACGCAAGAGAGTAGAACTAGGTAGAGCTTTGGCTTTACAGCCAAAAGTGCTGCTCATGGATGAACCCATGGCTGGTATGAACCTGGAGGAGAAGGAGGACATGGCTCGTTTTGTCCTTGATATATATGAGGAGCGGGTGAAGACCATAATGCTCATCGAGCATGATATGGGAGTGGTCATGGATATATCGGACAGGGTGGTTGTGCTGGATTTTGGACGAAAGATTGCCGAAGGTACGCCTGATGAGATTAAAGCAAATCCCAATGTCATCAAGGCTTATCTAGGTGCTGGGAAGAAATGAGGCGCTGAAAT
This sequence comes from Chloroflexota bacterium, assembly GCA_016875925.1. Taxonomy (GTDB): domain Bacteria; phylum Chloroflexota; class Dehalococcoidia; order GIF9; family UBA5629; genus VGOF01. The sequence continues at coordinate 8,762 of VGOO01000033.1, read as the reverse complement.
GTCAGGGGACACGATATCCAAATTATTCAAGCAAACTTCTGAGAAGTACTGGGACAAGAAGATTGCTCTGAGGTATAAGAATTTAGGCGTGTGGCAGCCGTATACTTGGAAATATTTCTGGGAGCAGTCCAAATACTTCGGGCTTGGCCTGACGAGTATGGGCTTAAAGGCCGGTGATAGAGTCACCATTGTTGGTGACAATGAGCCTGAATGGTACTTTGCCCAGTTTGGCGTCATCTGTTGTGGAGGCATTCCCACTGGTGCTTTCCAGGATTCTGGGCCTGAGGAAATAAAGTATGTAATCACTCAATCGGGTAGCACTTTCGTGGTGGTGGAAGACCAGGAGCAGGTTGATAAGCTGATTTTTTCATACAGAGACAGGGAAGGCAAAGAGCGGGAGCCAATTACGTCGCAAGTACCTGCCATTGAGAAAGTGATATTCTGGGATACTAAGGGACTTCGGTCATATAGAGACTCGAAGCTGATGCGTTTCGACGAAGTTGTGGAGTTGGGCAGACACTACGAGAAGGAGCATCCTGGACTTCTAGAGAAAATAATTGAAAACAGCGACCCTGAAGCCCCTGTTATGCTAACCTACTCATCTGGAACCACCGGTTTGCCCAAGGGCATAGTCCATTGCTCGCGAAGCGTTCTGGCGGCAAGCCGTTGCTGGGATTCTCCAGCACCAACAGGTGAAAAGGATGAGTTCGTGTCGTTCTTTCCTCTGGCATATGGTGGTGAGTTCCTATATGTTATACCAGCCTTCATAAAGGGTGGTGCTACGGTTAATTTTCCTGAAGAGCCAGAGACCGTGGCTCAGAATATACGGGAGCTCGGCCCTACAAAGGCCAGTTCCGCACCTAGACTCCTGGAGATGGAAATATCTACTGTACAGGTCAAAATGGCTGATGCAAGCTTGCTGAAAAGGCTTGCTTACCAGCTTTTTATGCCTGTTGGCTACAAGATTGCGCGAATGAAGCGTCTCAACCAGTCAATCAATGTATTCTGGAAAGCTGTCTATGGTTTGGGCTATTTCGTAGTGTATAGGCCACTGAGAGACTGGTTAGCCTATCCCAGAAATAGAATCCTGCTCATTGGTGGTGCTGCATTGGCATCCGAAGTACTTGATTTCTATCTGGCTCTGGGCATTGATGCCAGGATGATCTACGGCATGATTGAGTGCACCCCGACAGCAGGCCATATGAAGGGCGATGTTGATCCCGAGACCACCGGAGTTCCTACATTAGGAAGCGAGCTACGCATATCAGATGGTGGTGAAGTCCTCTCGCGAGGTCCACAGAGGATGTTGTACTATCATCAGAATCCAGAAGCTACGCGTAAGCTTATTGATGAGCAGGGCTGGGTTCATACCAGCGATGCAGGATTCATCACCGAGAAAGGTCATCTGGTCTGCATCGATAGGCTGGCTGACCTCGGCGTATTGGGCGATGGTACCGGCTTCTCGCCCTCGTATATAGAGAACAAGCTTAAGTTCTCACCTTATATACGAGATGCCATTATCACCGGCGATGACAAGGACTATGTCGGCGCCTTAATCAGCATTGATTTTCCCAATTTAGGCCAATGGGCCGAAGCCCACCGCATTCCCTATACTACATTTGTGGACCTGTCGCAGAAGCCGGAGGTCTATGAGCTGGTCAGTAAAGATGTAGTCGGAATAAACAGGAAGTTGCCTGAGAAACACAGAATCAGGAAGTTTGCCATATTGCACAAGGAATTAGACGCAGATGATGCCGAATTGACCAGGACCAGAAAATTGAGGCGCAAGGAGGTTAGCGCTCGCTATCAAGATATGATAGAAGCCTTGTACAGCGATAAGACAGACTATACTGCTGAGGCCAGGGTCACCTACAGGGATGGCAGGACGGCTACCATTACCACAAAAGTTCATATTGCGTCTGTGGAGGGCGAAGCGAAATGAGCGCTATATTGGAGCACCTTGTCATCGGGATAGCGGTTGGCAGTGTCTACAGCATAGTAGCCCTTGGCTTTGTTCTGATATATAAGGCTACGGGTATCTTCAATTTAGCCCAAGGCAGCCTGCTTTGTCTTGGCTCCTATCTCTGTTATGTCTTCAGTATTTCCATCGGGCTGCCGTTCTACCTCGCTGTCCTGTTGACCCTAGCAGCGGCTTTCTTGCTGGGGTGGCTAGTTCAAGTTGTCTTTCTGCAACGCATGATTGGCCAGCCACACCTGGCGGTACTCATGGTGACTATTGGCATCTACCTCATGGTGCGAGGCATAATACTCATGATCTGGGGTACCTACAGCAAGTCATTTCCTTCGTATTTGCCCACGCAGCCAGTGACCATCCTTGGGGCCAGTGTGTTGCCTATCTTCATCGTGGCTGTGGTAGCAGCGGCGATACTGTTTGTAGTCTTCATCCTTTTCTTCAAGTTCACCAGTATCGGCGTTGCCATGAGAGCCACGCAGGATAATCAGCAGGTGGCGCAGTCTGTAGGCATAAGCGTAAAACGTGTTTTCGGTGTTTCCTGGGCTATTGCCAGCCTGACAGCCGCGGCCGGGGGCGTAATAGTGGGCACCATATTGTCGGTTAGCTATACGTTAGATGACTTCGGTTTCAAGGTACTGCCAGCTATCATCCTTGGTGGCCTGGAATCGATTCCTGGTGCCTTGATAGGTGGTCTGGTTTTGGGTGTGGCAGAACACTTCGGCGGTGCCTACATAGGACTCATCGGCATCGAGGAGATAATTCCCTTTATTATTCTCTTGATACTGCTGCTGATTGTACCTTACGGGCTATTTGGCTTGAAGAGAATAGAGAGGATATAAAAAGTGCATCTACCGAGTGCCACATTTAACGAACGATACGAGCAAGACATGGCCGTCTTCCGCACACGGCTACAATGGATATTGCTGGCTGGCGGTATTGTTCTTGGGCTCTGCTTACCTCTGTTCGTCGGCAACTACATGCTTACCATCATAGTCACTGCCATGACGGCTGTTATAGCTACACTAGGGCTGCAGATTCTCACAGGATTCTGTGGACAGCTTTCAGTTGGGCACGCTGCCTTCGTTGCCGTCGGTGCCTATGCCTCGGCTATTTTCATGGGGCAATCGAGTCTGCCCTTTGGGGTTGCGGTAGCTGCGGCCGGCATCATTGCCGGGCTTGTTGGACTCGTAGTGGGTCTTACCTCCATCCGGCTGAAGGGTTTTTATCTCATCATCTCCACTCTGGCGGCGCATTTTATAATCGTGTACATCATAGTGCACTGGACGAGTGTTACCGGCGGTTCTTTTGGCCTGTCGGCACCAGCCCCTAAGCTCGCTGGCATCAATTTTGCCCGGCCAAGCAACTATTTCTACATTGTGTTCGCAGCTTTGCTTGTAGCTACCTATGTGGCCAAGAACATTGCCAGGACTAACGTGGGGCGGGTTTTCGTAGCCATCAGGGATAACGATTTAGCTGCCGAGGTAATGGGCGTCAATCTCACGGCATACAAGCTGTTGGCGTTTTTCATTGGCTGTGCCTTTGCTGGTGTTGGTGGAGCTCTTGCAGCGCATGCTCGGGGCGTAATATCGCCTGATAACTATACGCTCATTCAGTCTTTTTGGTACCTGGCATACCTAATCATAGGTGGTCTAGGCAGTATAACTGGTGTCTTCTTTGGAGTGATATTCATAGCTATCTTGAATAATGGTCTTGGCTCCATCCTTGCTTTTCTATCCGGGACATTTCCAGGGGCCAGCAGCTTGTTGGCGCCTCTGATGCTGGTAGTTTTGGGACTGGTGATTGTGCTATTTCTGACTTTTGAACCCAGGGGATTGGCACACCGGTGGGAGATTTTCAAAGCTTACTACCGCCTGTGGCCCTTCTCACACTAGTTGTCAGGAGGTGATGCCTATTTGAATGCTATCGTGAAGAAAGCGTGCAAAGTGTATTTCATAGAGAAGGAGGTGTAAATGTTAAAGCGCGCAAAAGCCGTAGTGTTCGTATTCGCTGTTGTTCTGCTGGTGACTGTGTCACTTTTCGGATGCAAAGCAGCACCATCTGGACCGCAGGAAGGTGTAATAAAGGTTGGCAATGTACAGGACCTGACCGGTCCTGCAGCTGCTTCGGGTGTTCCGATAACACAGGCCTTGGAGGATTTCTTCAAATATGTCAATGAGGATCTTGGTGGAATCCGCGGCCACAAGGTGGAGTTCGTTGTGTTCGACACCAGATACGACAATGACCTTGCAGTAACCGGATTTGAGAAACTGGTCAACCAAGATAAAGTCAGTATGATATGGGTTGGTTCTGCAAATCATGCAGTGGTGTGCAAGCCACTTGGTGACAGGTACCAGATGCCGAACATGGCGCCAACTGAATATGCCGTTCTTTATCCGCATACGCCGGACTCCTACATGTTTGGTATCATTCCGCATTATGCCGATATGTATCGATGCAGTCTGACCTACATCAAGGAACATTGGAAGAAGAAAGACCCCCCGCGAATTGGTATCATGGGGCTGGATGTTGCCTTCTCCAAGAGCGTTGTCAAGCCGATCAAATGGATGCTGCAGAACGAGTTGAAGTGGCCTATCGTGGCCGAGGAATGGATGGTTATGGGTGCCACCGATGTTACCTCGCAGGTAACTAACCTGAAGAACGCAAAATGCGACTATGTACTCGAGCCATTGACTGGAGCACCGCAGTTCATATTCCAGAAAACCGCCAAAGGAGCTGGCCTTACTGACCAATCGCAACTTGTGGATATCTTTATTACAACGATGCTCACCTTTCGTAGACTCGATCCGGTATCCTCAGAAGGTATCATGAGCCATAGCCCGGTTGCATTGCTCCAGATGAAGGACAAAATACCGGCGATGGCAACAATAGATGCTATCCACAAGAAGTACCGGCCGGATGCTCCAGACCTGGACTGGATTCGCACAGCCGGTTATGCCGGAGGGTTCATGTACAAGAAAGTCCTCGAGGAGACAATAGATGAATATGGCTACAGCGGGCTTACCGGACCGAACATTAAGAGGGTTATGGAACATAAGATGAAGAACTACGACGCAGACGGGCTTGCTGGGCCTCTGCCATGGTCACCAGAGCAACATGGTGGACCAAGGGCTAACATACTCGTCAAGACAGCTCCGGACTTTCAACTGGAGATCCTGAGGGAGTGGCAGACAATGCCACCCTGGCCCAAAGAAGCTGAAAACGCCGATTTCTGGAGGATGTAGCTTTGTCGGGCGGGACTCCCGAATTTCGGGAGTCCCGCCGTAGGTAAGATGTTTTATGCTCGTAGTAAATAACATCGAAGTCTGCTATAGCCAGGTTATCCTGGTGTTGAAGGGCGTCTCTCTGGAGGTGCCTGGTAAAAGCATCATTGCCCTATTGGGCGCTAATGGCGGTGGTAAATCTACCATGCTCAAGGCAATATCGGGATTGCTGAAGACGGAGGAGGGTGATATTACCGATGGCAGCGTAGAGTTCGAGGGTGTGAGAATAGACCACATGGAGCCTGAGGAAATCGTGAAGAGGGGAATTAGCCAAATTATGGAAGGGCGGATGGTGTTTGAGCACCTGACAGTGGATGAGAACCTGGAGGCTGGGCATTATGTGAGACGCCGTCAGACTAACCTGAACGCAGAGAGGGATGCTGTATTTACCTATTTCCCGCGGCTTAAAGACCTCAGGCATCAGGTTAGTGGCTATCTCTCCGGCGGAGAACAGCAGATGCTGGTGATAGGTCGGGCTTTGATGGCTAAACCGAAGCTCCTGCTTCTTGATGAGCCGTCGATGGGCTTGGCACCCATGATAGTCGAGGAGATATTCAACATAGTCAAGAGGATTAATAAGGAGCAGGGAGCATCAATGCTACTTGTAGAGCAGAACGCGGTGGCAGCTCTTTCTATTGCCCAACATGGGTATGTTATGGAGAATGGCAAGATTGTTCTCGATGGGCCTGCCGATAAGTTGATGGACAATCCGGATGTTAAGGAATTCTATTTGGGACTGAGCGAGCTGGGTGAAAAGAAGAGATACAGCGAGGTAAAGCATTACAAACGGCGGAAGCGGTGGCTGGTGTAGGTGATATTTTACAGGAGGAATAATGTCTGAATTAGCTGATGCCCTGGCAAATCTGGAGGAAGACAAGGTCAGGCAACTGGTGCAACAGAGAGTGAATTCCAACGCTGATGCCATGTCTGTAGTTGAAGAGTTAAGGAAAGGGATGGACATTGTTGGCGAGCGATACAAAAGCAAGGAATACTTTCTCAGCGAGTTGATTATATCAGGTGAGATGTTCAAAGAGTCCATGGCAGTGATAGAGCCCAGGCTGAAGGCTGGGAAGAAGGGTGAGCCGCTGGGCAGGATGGTGCTGGGGACGGTGAAGGGCGATATACACAATATCGGCAAGGATATTGTAGCCACGCTGTTGACGGCGGCTGGGTTTGAGGTCTATGACCTGGGGATAGACGTGCCGCCGGAGAAGTTTGTGGAGAAGCTGAGCCAGACGGATTCAACCATTCTGGGCATGTCTGGCCTGTTGACGCCTGCCTTCGAGTCTATGAAGGAAACGGTCAAGGCAGTGGAAGCAGCAGGATTGCGCGATAAGGTGAAGGTAATTATCGGTGGTGGTATTGTCACTGAACAGGTGGGCAGGTATGTGGGTGCTGATGCCTTCACCGATGATGCCTCTGAGGGGGTGGATATGTGTCGGCTATTTGTTAAGGGGAATTAGTAATGATTAGAGAGACGATGACTTCCAGGGAGCGGGTTCAGGCTGCCATTAACCTGGAGCCTTGTGACCGTATACCCGTGGCGCCGCTCATGGATGTCATGTTCCCCTCGCGGCACAAGGGGATGACTGTTGCCTATGGCATTGCCCATATTAAAGAGGGATTTCAAGCTATAGTAGATGTCTTCGACGAGGTGGGTGGCTGGGATGCTATGATATTGCCGGGGTATAGCCTGGCTTTGACCCCTGACCTGGCTGCTGGTGTCATATCTGCTTTAGCTGTGGGGGGGTATAGATACCCGGGTGTAGACCCTACTATACCTGTAGATTCTCAGCCGCAGGCAGAGGAGAAGGAGGTCCTGACCAAAGAGGACTACGATGGCATTGCCAGCCTTGGCCTGAAAGGATTCATGGAGAAGAATTACCAGCGTTTTGTCCCCTTTTCTGCGGAGCGAATAGTTGCCTGGACCAAGAGCCAGACTGCGCAGTATATAAGAGAGATTGAGACCTGGGATAAAAAAGGGACTCCCTCGCTCTGCGGTGCTATGGTTGAATCGCCGATGATGTTTCTGTCCACCAAGCGGTCGCTCACCGCTATTACCATGGACTTGCACAGGATACCGGACAGGGTGCAGGCGGCTATGGATGCCATGGTGGATGACCTTATCCAAGAGGCTATAGCCGCAACCAGGCTCACAGGCATTCCTGGTGTGATGCTGATACTGGAAAGGGGTGGTGGCTTTTACTATCCCTTGCGGATATTCGAGCGCTTTGAGTTTCCCTATATGAAAAAGATGGTTGAAGCCTTTGCTGCGGCTGGATTGCTGACAGTGATGCATTTTGACCAGGACTGGACCTTGAACTTGCCTTATTTGAAAGAGCTTCCCAGGAAGAAGTGCATTTGCGAGCTGGATAGCACTACAGATATCTTCAAAGCCAAGGAGATTCTGGGTGACCACATGTGTATCATGGGAGATGTGCCGGCTTCCATTACCTCCATTGGGACTCCTGCGGAGATGGAGTCATACTGCAAGAAGCTCATCGACCGTATCGGTAAAGGTAAAACCGGCTTTATCCTCAGCTCGGGGTGTACAGTGCCGGCCGATGCCAAGTTTGAAAACTTCAAGGCGATGATTGACATCGCCAAGAGTTATCTGCCAGCCAGCTAATCGCTTTGAGCGGCGTACCTATCTGCAAATTTGTCCCGGAGGTGTAATAGTGAGCAAAGAGACCATGACGCCCGCGGAGAGGGTTCAGGCAGCCATCGACCTCAAGGTTCCCGATAGAGTGCCTGTAGTCCCCTTGATTATGCAGTTTGCCCTGCAGTATCGGGGCGTGCCGCAGGCGGAAGCCTACAGAGACCCTTTGAAGGCTCGGCAGGCGCTCATTGATACTTACGATGCCCTGGGCAAATATGATGCTGTTATGGGGGCTAACCTGCTCTGGCCCCGCTCTAGCTGGCGGATATCGGCGGCGCCCACGCGGATGCGTTTCCCGGGCAGAGGAGGAGCGGCTGAGGATGCGCCAATCCAGGCTATTGAGCAGGAGATAATGACCGCCGAGGACTATGACGTCATCATAGATAAGGGCTGGAACGGCTTTTGCGAGGAGTTTTTGCCGCGGGTTACCGGTCGTCCGCTGGAGAAAATAGATGCGCTTCAGAAGCTGATAATGAAGCTTTCGCTGGACGATGCTAGGGCGTGGGAGGAGCACGGAGTCTGGGTGCTGGGTGGCGCCACCGTCTGGAGCTGCACCATGACACTCTCCATCTGTCGCACGCTGACCCAGTTCACGCTGGACTTGCACCGCCAGCCGGACAAGGTCCAGGCAGCCATCGAAGCCATGGTTCCAGACCTGATTCAAAATGTCATAGACGATATCAAGGTCAGCGGCAATCCCTGGGTGTTTTTCCCGTTAGAGCGAGGCTCTGCTTTCTACTACCCGGTGAGGATATTTGAGCGGTTTGAGCTGCCATATCTCAAGAAGATGGTGGAGGCTTTTGCCAGGCAGGGCTTTATGAGCATATTGCACTTTGATACCGACTGG
>VGOO01000032.1 GCA_016875925.1 Chloroflexota bacterium | reverse complement strand
CGATGTCCAGCTCTTTTAGGCTCTCCATGAGGGCAGCGATGACCCGGGGATTGCGATGCCCCAGGTTGAACACGCCCCCGTTGCAGTGGCAGTTAATCAGCCGCTTTTCACTGGTGGCATCCCAGACGTATGGCCCTTCCCGCCGGCCAAAGACAAAGTCCAAGCCGAACATCTGGAAAGTCTCAACCTTCCCCGACGAAACATGCCTGGCAAAGCGCCCGATGATTTTATCCTTGCTGTCCAGGCCGATATGCTGCATGACTATCTTTCACCGTTGTCTAATGATTACCAGTATGTCTTTACATCCTTAACAACGTCAAGAGGTGGCCACCAATACCCACCCAGGTCACGTTCCATTGCCTTTATTTCATCATACATCCTCTTGAGCCTTGCATATTCAGCTTGGTCATAAACAATGGTTCTACCTGCCATAAGCCATTCATATTCCTGAATTTTCGCCTGCAAATACTCCCATTTTTTTACCGTCTGCTCATAAAAAGTGTAGTCCAGCGAAGTAGCTTTGCCTAGAGCTATCAATCCGTATTGCTTACCTACCTCAACATATGCCACCTTATCTCGTTCCACAGGTGGGCTTGTCGTCCGTTGTGATAGTATGGGCGGCAAGCGTGGTACTCTGAATGACATTATGTCTTCCCCTGTGCAATCGATATAAACCAACCCCCTATCAGTAGTTTTAAAGGCGTTCAAAGCATGCCCGCCACTCTTATCCCGAAAATCCAAGGCAACCCAAGCGGCTTTAATTCCAGCAGCTTCGGAATTATTATGAACTTCCTCTGCAAAAGCACCACAAGGAAACGAGAAAATGGCATAGGCTTTACTGTCTGTTTTGTCAGCCTCCAAGAATGATACAAGCTGCTGCCACGTTGGATCCTTGGCATCCCAATTATTTATGAGATTAATTCGCTGTCCGCCGAAAGTTTTCGCGTATGGCGGTTGCGTATAACACCAAAATTGCCTAGTCTGCGACCAAGAGCTAGTATTTCCGGCTCCGTCTATTGCCCTAACCCTCCAGTAATAAATGCCATCATCAAGTCGGCTTGTTAAAGTTGAGCAAGTTTTTATTTTGTCACCTACGAAACAAAGGTTCGCGAAAGTATCATTATCACCTACTTGTACTTCGTACTTCACTGCTGACGAATCTTCAACCTTGCTCCACTCAAGAGTAATGACGTGGTTTTCAGTGATTAACTGGTTCTGCGGAGAGACTAGTATCGGAATCGATGGCGGTTCGGTGTCAGGACTAAAGCCATTTGTGAGCCAAAATATGAAGACGCCGCCCAAAAGCAGTAACGTGATAGTAACCACAACCCCTGTTCGTTTTTTTTGCCTTGATTTCACTCTGACATGGTTTACGTTCACGGTGCTTTTATTGAACTGCTTCCGTCTGGCTCGACGGCACCCATAACACCGCATTGGTTCAACAAAACCCTTGCTTGCAAAGAACCGTTGCTCTTTAGCGGTGAAGGAAAACAATTGGCCACAGTCCACGCATCTCAAAATCTTGTCCACATATGGATCAAATTTACCAGAAGAAGCGGACGACCTCATAGATGACGCACGCCCTTTTACGACATCCCGCTCTTTGGACTGCACTCCTCGTTCACGAGGCTTGTAAACTCTTTTGCATCTTGGGTTTAAGCATTCCCACAAACCGACATATGCATTGTAGAACAGCGACTTCTCTTTACAGCTAGGGCATATTCTCAGACTGCCTCTGGCAACACGGCGTTTTGCACAGCTCACACATGTACAATATGGAGGGTGTAAGCTTGCCCAGCGTTCATTTTCCCTTTTGGGCATTTTACTTTCCCTACGGCTTCACTGCGCTATGACATTACCTAATACAATACCATACGATTATCAATTCAATCGAGCGTGTGATTGTCATGTACAACCCTGTTGCATCATACGCCAGCAGCTACTGGACAAGCAATTAGCTCTTCTTTTTCTGCCCTTTATCTATAAGCGTCTGGACCTTGGCATCTAATTTTTGCACTTTGGTATTCATGTCTTTTGTGGTTTCATCTATCATCATAATCTTAGTATTCAGTTCTTGCATTTTATTAGCCACGTCTTTTATGACTTTATCATTCATCTGCATTTTAGTTGCTAGCTCCTGTATTTTGTTATCCAGTTCTTCTGCAAGTTTGTCTATCCTCTCCATCCTTTTGGATGCCCTTTTGGATACTCCAAGAGCGATAAGGCCTGTCCCAATCCCGAAAATTGCCAACCCCGATGCCCAAAGAGGAATAGGTGAATTTATATTAAATATAGCAAAGGACGGCAAGGCTAATATCAAAGAGATTATTCCAAGGCCCCAGCAAATGTATCCAACTATTTCTATCGGGTGAGGAGTGCTAATCTTTCTGTTTATGCATTGAGATTCCTTTGTTATTGCCTCTGATTCTCGGGGACGAGGTAAGGTAAGGTTTGCTATTCCAAGTGCGATGATAGTTACGCCTATCCCAAATATGGTGGGATCCCACGAAATCTGTTCCCAACAAATGTCTTTGCGATAGGAAAGATACACAAAAAGAAGCCCGATTTCCAAAATGCACAATGGTACAACCCTAACTAGTCGCCTCGTTCGTTTTAGAAACTTCACTAGAAACACTAGACATAAGGCCAAGCCCAAAAAGATCAAAACTGTTATGATTACCACCCGATCGGGTACTGCTCGGATGTAGGATAATAGTTTGGGCAATAGCATGAATAGTCCCGATAGTATTACCACCACCCCGATTGAAACCACGAGGTCTATGAGGCAACTCTTTATATTTTCAATTTTCATTCCATTCGCCATCTAGCCATCCCAAAAGCGTACTTTTTGTTGCCTAGTTATCATTCTTATTATCTATGTTCCCTCTTCCCAGCTTTCCAGGTACTTCTTCTGCTCCGCAGTCAGGGAATCTATGGTTATATTCATAGCTTTGAGCTTGAGCCGACCTATTTCTCTGTCTATGTCCTCTGGGACAGGATAGACGTTGGGCTTGAGCTTGCCCTTGTTCTTGACCAGGTGTTCCAGGCACAGTGCCTGGTTGGCGAAGCTCATGTCCATCACGCTGGCAGGATGACCCTCAGCCGCAGCCAGGTTTATCAGCCTGCCCTCACCCAGAAGATAAACCCGCCGTCCGTCCTTCAGCACGTACTCATCAACAAAAGCACGCACCTGCCTCCTGGACTTAGCCAAGCCCTCAAGTGCCGGTATATTTATCTCCACGTTGAAATGACCGCTGTTGGCTAGAATAGCGCCGTCCTTCATAACAGCGAAGTGCGCCTTATCGATGACATTGACGTCGCCGGTGGCGGTGATGAAAATATCCCCTACCCTGGCAGCCTCCAGCAATGGCATGACCTGGTAGCCTTCCATAGCTGCTTCCAGTGCAGAGATGGGGTCAACCTCGGTGACGATTACCTGTGCCCCCAGCCCCCTGGCACGCATGGCGATGCCCCTGCCACACCAGCCATAGCCGCAGACCACCACCCGCTTGCCAGCCCAGAGGACATTGGTAGCCCTGGTGATGCCATCTATGGTGCTCTGGCCGGTGCCGTAGCGATTATCGAAGAAATGCTTGGTCTTAGCATCGTTCACGGCGATGATGGGATACTTCAGCTTGCCTTCCTTGGCCATGTTCCTCAGCCTGATAACGCCGGTGGTGGTTTCCTCAGTGCCGCCGAAGATGTCGCCCAATAGTTCGGTTTTCTCCCGATGAGCAGTGCTCACCAAATCTGCGCCATCGTCCACGGTCAGATTTGGCTTATGCGCCAGGGCAGCCATGATGTGCTGGTAGTAGGTCTTGTTATCCTCGCCCTTAATAGCAAAGGTGGGCAGGCCAAATTCCACCAGGGCAGCGGCTACATCGTCCTGGGTGCTCAGCGGGTTCGAGGCGCACAGCACCAGGTCAGCCCCGCCCTCTTTCAGAGCCAGCGCCAGGTTGGCTGTCTCCGTGGTGACGTGGAGGCAGGCAGAGATGCGAACACCCCCGAACGGCTTCTCTTTCTGCAGTCTTTCCCGTATCTGCTTGACCACAGGCATCTCCTGGCCAGCCCATTCGATGCGCAGTTTGCCCTGCCCGGCGAGCGATTTATCTTTAACGTGATAGTCCACTATTTTGTCCTTTCCCCGAAAACGTCCTAATCATAGCTAGCAGCCAAGTTGCCCAAGAGCCTCCGAGATTCTTCCTTTTCACTTCGTTCAGGGCCAGAATTACAATACTAGCCTACCCAAACAGGTTCAGTTTCTGCGACTTGCCTGTCTTGTCTATGTGTTCGATGACGATGGGCAAGCCTTTGCCGCCACCCAGCTTTACCCTGGTCTTAGCCAGTTCCAGCACGTCCAGTGGGTTGACACAAGCTTCGGGCGGGAACACGCCCTTGTCCTTTATCTTGCCCATAGCCATGAGCATGGCGCCCAGCGCTGCCGGGACACCCGTCCCCTCTCCCATTCCTTGCCCCCGCGATGACATGGAGAAGATGTAGGTGTTCTTCTCCCCACCCTTGCTCCCTTTGACCACTATCTTGAGACAGCCCATAGCCTGATTCAGCCCCGCCTCTTTATTGAGCCGCGGCCGCTGCGACAGTATGTACGTCACCGCAAACTCCAGCGGTATGACCTTCTGTCCCTGCACCTCGATTGGCTTCTCGCTGGTGGCGCCTAGCCTGACCATCCCCTTTATCAGCTCGGCATAGTCCGGCGGCAGTACCAGCCCTAGGTTGGTCACTCTCTTCACTCCCTTCAGATACTTGGGCAGCGTTATAGTCTCGGGATGGGGATAGGCATAAACGCTATAGGTGCCCACATCTTGGAACTCGCACACCTCCTCCAGCGCCTTGCCGCTCTCCTGGAACATGTTCACCGTGGTGAACTTGCCGTTGAGAAACATAGGGATGGGCGCCTCCATGGAATGGATGCGATGCTTGACCACCGCCGGTCCCTCTGCTTTTTCGCCTCCGTGGGCATGATAGATGTCCACCGCCTCCACCTGGTCTAGCAGCGAATCGGCGCAGAACCTGACCAGCACGTTGGCAATGCCCGGCGAGCTGCCCATGCCAATAAGCGCCGAGACGCCTGCCTTCTTAGCGTCTTTGTCCATTGCTAGGATTAGCTCGGTGGCATCGAAATCGTCGCAGACGTCCACGTAGTTGATTTTCGACTCAATCACCGCCTTCAAAATAATAGGGCCATACTTGTAGAAAGGCCCCACGCAGTTTAAGACGACATCAGAGCCGGCGATAACCTTCTTAATGCTGGCGGGTTTGTTGGCATCGACCGCTACGGCCGTGACCTTGCAGCCTTTAATCTTCCTGGCCAGCTCCTTTGCCTTCTCGATGTTAACATCTGCAATCACCAACTCGGAGAACACGCCGCTTCCTGCCAGCGTCTCCGAGGCTACAGTACCCACACCACCGCAACCGCCCAGTACCGTAACTTTAGCCATTTCTATCCTCCTTAGCTATAGTCTAATGCCCTTACTGAAGGGGTCTGCCCAAATCTTCAACGCCAGGTCCAACTCCTCATGGTCTTTAGCATATTCAGCCACGGGGATACCCTTCATGGTGGCATTTATGGCATGCCTGAAGGCTTTGCCGCCAGCTATCGGCCCTTGCGGATGGGCATGGATGCCGCCGCCGGAGCCGATGACAATGTCGTTGCCCAAATCTGCCATTACCTGCGGTACCATAGATGGTGTTATACCGCCGGAAGCCATGGGGAAGGTGGGCTTCAAATTGTACAGTGGGAACGACAGGTTCCGTGCAGCATTTTTGAACTTGTAGTCTATCACCGGTGCCTTGCCATAAGGCGCCGGGATGACCACCACATCGGCGCCAGCCAACCTGGGCAGCTTGCCCAGCACCAGGTGGGAGCTCATGCCGTGATAGGGAGACATATAGAGGGCGCCGGCAACGTCCATGTGTGCCAGAATGGGGACGTTGATGCTCTTATCTTCGGCCAGCGCCTGCATAACCGGAAACCCCACCGCCAGGTAGTTAATCATGATGGCATTAGCGCCCAGCTCCACGGCCTTCTTGGCATTCTTGAACACCTTGGGTATATTATCGGTGATATTCACCGTGTACAGGGTGTGTTCTCCCGTCTCCTCATAGACCTGCTTCTCGATCTCTATATAGCGCTTTACACGGCCTAGCGCCGAGTTGAAAGAGGCATCGGCTATCAGTTCATCATCCTTGACGATATCACAGCCGCCCAGCGCCGCTTTGCGGAATAGCTCAGCGCCCAGCTCCAGACCATAGCCGGTGCAGGGCTTTATCATGTTGTTGAGCAGCGGCCGATTGTACACGCCGAGCAACTTCCTCACGCCCTCGATGCCGAACTTCGGGCCTTTGAAACCGTTGACATATTTTTTGGGTAGGCGGATGTCCAGCACCTTGATGTCGCCGCCCATGGAGATATTGCCTACCACCGTAGTCAGCAGCATGGGTATCTGTTCGCCGATATTCACCTCAGGGTAGGCTATCTGCACAAACCACTGCCTGTCCTGTAGATTCGGCGGCAGCATAGCCTCGTAATCGGGCATCTCATAGACACCGATTACCTTGGCGATATGGTGGCAGCGCACCTCTGGCGTTTCGCCCGGCACCGCTATCCAGGTGCCGGTGCTCTGTTCCACTGCCAATAGCGGAGCCACCATCGGCACTGGCAACACCGCCGGATAGGACACCAGATAAGTGGCGATAACATAATCGTCGTAGTTCACTCCGTCTGGCAAAGCTATGGGAAGTCCTAAAATCTCCTGTGTATCCATAGTAACACCTCCTTCACATGCAGGTTTCTATTCTCTCCTTGTTCAGCCTGGTATAAAAACGGTGCAGGTCGCGATATGCATCCTTGTAAGCCTGGAACAGCGAATCATATATCTCCAGGTTTTGCGGGTTAGGCTCGAACACCTTCTCCACTTTGACTACCTTCTTCAGCGAGTTAAAATCGGGGTAGATACCAAGTCCCACCGCTGCCACCAGCGCCACGCCCACAGCACCTGCCTCCTGTGGGTCATGAACTGCTTCAATACGTCTATTGGTGACATCGGCTATTATCTGCATCCAGGGGCCACCCCTGGCTCCGCCGCCTATGGCTCTGATGGTGGGCAGCGGGAACTTGAACTCGTTCTCGATGATTTCGATAATCCAGCGCATATTATAGGCTACGCCCTCGTAAACCGCACGTAGCAGGTGTTCCCTGCTGTGCTCTGCGCTCATGTTGAGGAAGCTGGAGCGGACATAGCAGTCAGCCACTGGAGCCCGCTCACCATAAAGCCAGGGAGTGAATATCAGGTGTCCTGAGCCGGGCGGGATTTCCTCAACCTTTTTATCCATAAGGGCATAGACGTTGGGTATGTTGGGGTCCTGCTTCTCTGCCTTGTAGAACTGGTCGGCTATCCACTGCAGGCAGGCCCCGGCTGTTTCAGATTCAGCAAAGAGAAAGGCTTTGTTGGGGTCGGCTGAGTGTATGGCAGCGATGCCGCATTTGCCCGTGGGCATGCGCTCGGTGACCACTGCTACCCACCCCGAAGTGCCCAGGTAGACGTGGCCATCGCCTTCGCCTACAGCACCTGCTCCCACCGCAGCACAGGGGGCATCGCCGGCGCCGGCTATGACAGGCGTGCCCGGCAGCAGGCCGTATTCCTTTGCCGCCTCGCCGGTCAGCTCACCGACCTTGCTTATCGACGACACCAGCGGCGGGAACTTTTTAGTATCAAGTCCAATGTACTTGATAATGGTCTCCAGCCAGGTCTTCTTTTTCAGGTCGATGCCGAACACCGAGCCTTCGGTCCAGTCCATGGCCAGCTTACCCGTGCTCTTGAACAAAAGGTAGCCATCAACGTCCAGGAAGCAGTGCATCTTCTGGTAGGTCTCAGGCTCTTCCTCCTTGAGCCACAGCAGCTTAGGCAAGCCGTCCTTGCCACAGAGTTTGGCACCGGCGATGGCAGCGAAGACGCCGGCGCTGATGAACTTGCGCATCAGGCGGTCAGCCTGTCTCCCTGCGCGATTATCCAGCCAGATTATGGCGGGGTGGAGAGGTTCGTTCTTGGGGCTCATGGGGATGATGCCCAACATCTGGGTGGTAAAGGTGACGCAGAGGATGTCCTTAGGAGAGATGCCTGTCCTTTCCAGCAGCAGCCTGGTGGTCCTGGTTACCACCCCCCAGAAATCGTCGGGCTTCTGCTCCGCCCAACCCGGCTTGGGATAGGAAATGGGATAGGTCTCAGAACACTTGCCATGGACACGGCCTTCGGTATCCACCAGGACTGCCTTGGTCACGGTAGTGCCCACGTCATGGGCGATTATGTATTTAGCCATCTCACACCCCCACGAAGGGCTACTTCTTTTTCTTTACGTGTTTCAGGGCGCGGCGTTGGAGATCTTCGCTGTATTGGCGCCAGGGATCTCCCTTTCCTTCCCTGGGTTTGAACTCGAAGAGGCAGGTCTCGTAGCCCTGTGGTATGCTGCGACGGAAGAAAACATCGAAATCGGCCTTGTCTCTCCACAGTTCGCGGGCGCCTTGCAAAACTCCCTCTACAAAATAGCGCTGCACCCTGCATTCGAAGGGCTTGTACACATCCTGGTGCGGGCAATAGATAATGTGACAGCCGCCCTCATTTTCGTTGGTGATATAAGCATCTTCGATTGAGCAATAGAGGACTTCGTTCATCCAGCTAGCTAGCAAAGAAGCTACTTCGATTTTGCTCAATCCCTTTGGAACTTCGATTCCGGATGCCATGTCAAAGAATATCTGCCTTCCCACCTCGTTTATAGCACTGCGACACACCTCCTGTCCTTCGGCACCGAAGCGCTGCTCTACCGCCTCTAACATCCGCAGCACACCCATAGCCATCATCTGACCCCAGACAAACAGCGTGGCAGGGTCATAATCTTCACGGCTCAAGCACGCCTCGCGCAGCTTATGCACCGCTTTTCTGAAAGGATAACGCAACGGCAACTTCTGCCGTCGTTCGCCGATTTTGCCCGCCATGTTTACCTCCTCGTTGAATTGGCGTTCGCTCAATGTTCCACTAGCTGTACCATGGTGCAGCCAGTCTGTCCCTCCCTATGCCCGCCGATGCGGAAGGACTTCACCAGGGGATGCCTTCGCAGCTCTCTGCTCACTGCCTGACGCAGTATACCAGACCCTTTGCCGTGAACGATACGCACCTCGCTGTACCCCGCCATAAAAGCGGCACTCAAATAACGGTCAAGTGCAGGCAGAGCTTCATCTACGGTGAGTGCGTGCAAGTCCAGTTCCGCAGAAACCACGCTCATTTCGTTTCTGAAATTCCAATCGCAATATCTGCCTTGAAGCCGAGGTTACCTTCACCCTGTCATCGATACGCCAGCCTACTACCCACAATATCTGCTGGGGGGAGCAGACCAGCGGCACCCGATTCCTCCATGCCACAGGGATTTTAGCATCTACCATGAAATCTTGCAGCTTTTTTGTCTGTGTCATGCCCAGGGGCTGAAAGCGGTCGCCGGGCTTCCGCCGGCGCACAGCCAATTCCCTGCCCGCCTTGGCAAAGTCAAATGTGGCCACAAAATCATTCTGCTCAATTTCACCACTGCTATCGAGCACAGCGGCTTTCACCCGCCAGCCAGGCAATGTTGTTTCTCCCGGAACTTCAATCTTGAAGGAGTCATTCAGTGGCGGCAAGGTACACGTTGACGTCCCTTCCCTAGCCAGCACCATGCGGTCGTATTCCGTGGTCAGCGTCAGGCCATCCGGCAGGGATAATCTCTTTCCCGCCGGACGCGACAGGAAATCCGACATGGACTCTATATGACTCGCCTCGATATCCTCAAGGCTGCCCCGGAGTTGGGCTAAGGCCTGTTTGAATATCTGGCGCTGTAGCGCCGGAGGCTGAGCTTTTAGCCCTGCCACATCCAGGTAGATGGCATTTTTATCTACTTTGGCAACCTTGCGCCAGGAGCGCGAAGCCTGTTCCTCGATGAAAGAAACATCGGCTGTGGCGATATCTGCCAGCCTCACCAGAGCATCATCGATAGCCAGGTTGAACTCCCGCAGTATGGGCAATAGCTCAAGGCGGATGCGGTTTCTCAATAACAGCAGAGATTCGTTGGAGGCGTCAAAGCAAGGGTGCAGTTTATAGCGCTGGCAGTATTCCTGCGTCTCCTGCCGCGAGATTTCCAGCAGCGGTCGCACCACCTCTAGCTGCTTTCCACCAAACGTTAGCACGGCCCTGGGCAGCAGACCACGCAATCCCGAGATGCCAGCACCCCGTAGCAGGTGCAGCAGAATAGTCTCCACGTGGTCGTCTCGGGTATGTCCTGCAACAGCCTTAGCAGCACCTGTATCCCTGACCACTTCAGCCAAAAAGCCATAGCGCACCTCGCGTGCTGCCTCTTCTAGAGAAAGGCCGTGACGTTTCTGGTATGCCGACACATCCCTCTGTTCCACAGATGCGGGTAGTTTCAGCTTGTGAGCCAGGTTGAGGGCATAAGCGGCATCTGCATCAGACTCATCGCCCCGCAGCCGGTGGTTGAGGTGGGCAACATGCAGTTCAACGCCAAGCTTATCTTGATTCCTCGCCAGCGCGTGGAGCAGGCAAACCGAGTCGGTGCCACCGGAGACAGCCACCACCAGTTTTTGACCGGTTGAAAACAGGTCATGCTTCTGGATGAAGGCTAGGACCCTCTGCTCCAGTCCCTTCTCTCTCCTGGCCAAGGTCAGACCTCTTTAAGGTGGCAGGTGTCTCCCAGCGAAACGAGAACAGGGCGATTTCCGCTGAAATCCAGCACCGTTTTGCTGGATGGTTGAACCCTGATGCGCTGGATATGGCCTAAAGGCAGCCCCAGAGCCTTGCAGATGATAGTAACAGTGACGAAATAATGGCTGACTACAGCGATTTCCCCCTGCTTGTTGTTGCTAAGCATATACTGGACGGCCGGCCAAACACGATTTGACAGGTCAACTAGACTTTCCCCACCAGGTAGTTTGCCGGCACCTTCTCCATCTCTCCACTCTACCAGGAACTTGCTGAAATTCTTGCCCAACTCAACCAGGGAAAGGCCCTCCAGTTCACCCACCTCCATCTCCCGCAAAGCAGGCTCAACCTTTACCTGCAATCCATGGTGCCAAGCAATGCTCTCGGCTGTAACCAACGCTCTCTTCAACGGACTGGAATAGATAGCGCTGAGCTTCACGCTTCTCAGAGACTGTCCCAGGTTCATTGCCTGCCTCAGTCCAGTTTCGCTCAGCTCGATATCGCTGCCGCCGCCCTGGATTTTTCGCTCTGCGTTCCAGGCCGTCTCCCCGTGTCTTACTAGAATTAGCTTTATTTGTCCTCTCCTTGAGAAATTGCCTTGTAAAAGTCCTGTGCCAGCTCTATCCGCCTGACATAAGGCGGGTGGTCATAGAACCATAATTCTACCAGACGGCTGGGGTTGGCGACACTCAGATTCTGGTCGGTGAGCTTGGTCATGGCAGTGACGAAGGCAGCAGGATTAGCTGTCAGCTTCAGTGCAGCTCTATCCGCCGACTTCTCCACGTATCTGCTAAAGGCATTGACCAGCGGCGTTGTCAACAAGCCGAAGACAGCCATGACCAGAGCCAGCAAGGGAAGCCCGGTTACATCGGAAATCCCACGAAGACCGAAAGGCATGACACCAGCTTTCAAAGCCAGGTTACCAAGATAGAAGGCAGCTACGAATGTAACCGCCTGCACTGCAATCAGCTTGGGTATGTCCTTATGGAGATGATGTCCCATCTCGTGAGCCATTACTACTTCTATCTCCTCCGGTGTATACTGGTCGATAAGGGTATCACTGAGGATAATACGCCTGGTGCCACCCAGCCCAGCCAGCATGGCATTGGCCGTGGTATTCTTGCTGCTCAAGTTCATGGTGTAGATGCCACAGATGTCGGTCTTGGCCTTCTTGGCAAGCTCGGTGAGCCGCTGCTTTAAGTCAATGTTGCCCAGCGGTTCCAACTCGAAGAATAGGGGTAGAAGTAGAGTAGGCGTCAGACGTGTCAGCAGTACGGTAAACAGGAACAATGCGCCGGCAGCCCAAAGCCACCAGGTATCCTCAAATCGGTCTATGAACAGATAGATCACAAGGATTATAAGCACGCCCAAAAGCAGACCAATACCCGTGGCCTTTAGCCCGTCTGTTACCCAGTCTCCCACCGTTTGCTTGGAAAGGCCATAACGGTGCGACAACACGAATCCCTGGTAGTAAGTCAGCGGCAGGGTCAAGACGCCGCACAATATCACCAGCCCCAGAAAATATAGGGCTGAGGCCCAGGGCTGAGGAAAATTCAGGAGATGGCCCACCCACGCCGAGATGCCGCCGAAGACAAGAGCCAGCAGCAAAGCGCCGACCACTCCCATCTCGGCAAATGATAGCCGGCGGCTTATGCTGTCGTATTCTCTGGCCAGCCTTTGGCGCTCTGAATCGAGTAGGGATTCCTGGAACTGCATGTCAATCAAGAATCAATTTGGTGCGGTGAATAGATTTAGGACGCCGGGCAAATCCCAGCGCCTTGGTCACCTGCTCTGGCCGGCCGGTGCCGCTGGCATCGCAGCGCAATCTCATCCCGAGCAGGTATTGGCTTTGGAGCAACCACACATCATCTATCAGGGCACGCAGGTCGTAGTAGCGTGGACCGGTATCCCTGAGGTGTTGCCAACACAGCTCCGGGGCTGAAAGCAGCGATTGAATAGCCGATTCTACATCCATCACTGCATCTTCTTGTTCCATTTCGACATGGTATTCTACAAAGCGGACCTGGGACTGTAGCGATGGCACGTTTAGCCCCACCGGCCAGCTCTCCAATAGTTCCATACCCTTAGGCAACTGCTGCCGCAATGCTGTGGTCACATTCTGCGGCGAAACCCAGCGGACTAGGTGAATGTCCACGAGCTCCGCTTCGCTGGTCATACCCAGAGACAGCGGCGCTGAAATAGCTATCCTGGGATGAGGCGTAAACCCTTCTGAATATGCCAGAGGCAATCCTGCCCGGCGCAAAGCCCTTTCCCACAGCCGCATTATGTCAAGGTGAGATAGGAACTTAAGCTCCTGACCGCGGCCAAATTTAAGGCGCAGGCGCTGCATCCTTTTCCTTGGTCACCAGTATCCGCTCTATCTTCCTGTCCCGCATCTCAAGTATAGCCAGTTTCAGGTCCTTGTACCTCAAGTGCTCACCCTGCTTGGGTATGCGTCCCAGGTGGCTGAGAATGAAACCAGCTACAGTATCGTAATCGCCCTCAGGCAGGTCGAGGTCCAGTTCTTCATTAGCTTCTTCTATCCTCAGGCCTCCATCAACTTCAAAAGTGTTGGCATTGATGGTGACAATGTCCTCTTCTCTGCCTGCTAGCTCATCGCCAATGGTGCCCATTATCTCGGCGGTCAGGTGCTCAAGAGTAGCGATGCCCGCAGTGCCGCCAAACTCGTCAACAACCACTACGATGTGGTATTTGTTATCCCGCATCTCGGCTAGCAGCTCGCCCAAGCGCTTAGTCTCGGGCACAAAATGAACAGGCCTAACCAGTTCATCTATGGAACTGTCTGTCTTCAGCTTATCATTGGCCAGCGCCATGAGCACATCTTTAATGGAGAGGACACCAACCACATTATCACGGGTCTTCTTGTACACTGGGAATCGGGAGAATGGCTGGTGGCGATAGACTCCCAGGAACTTAGCCAGCGTTGTTCCCTGTTCCACCCAGGCAACCTCGGTGCGAGGCTGCATGACCTCATGTACAGGCCGGTCAGCGAATTCGAAGGCGCTGTGCAACATCTCCGCCTCTTCTTCTTCCCAGATACCCTCGGCCTCGCCCACGGTAATGGCGGTGCGGAACTCCTCTTCGCTAATGGTGTGCTTATCTTCATCTTCCCTGATTAACCTGGTAAATCTGAGCCCAATATGATTCAGCATCCAGACAAATGGATACAACATCACAGATATAAATTTGATCAGCCCAGCATAGCTGAGTGCTATTCTCTCACCATAGCGGGCGGCCAGGCTCTTGGGAATGAACTCCGCAAAGATGAGGGTCAAGATGGTAATCACGATGGTAGCAATGGCTGCACCCAGGTTTTCCCCCCACAACGCCACAGCCATCACTGTGCCCAGCGTGGCCACGGCGGTCTCAAAGAAGTTGATGCCCAGCAGCACCGTGGCCAGGAATTTCTCGGGGCGCTCCACAATCTCCTGTATGAGCTTTGCCTTGCGGTGGCCAGTATGTATCAGATGTTGTAGGCGTAGTTTTTGCATGCCGATGAAAGCTGTCTCGGCACTGCAAAAAAAGGCCGCTGCTCCTAGGCTAACCAGGAACAGTACCAGATATAGTGTAAAGTTCTCCATATACGATGGCCAGCCGCATATACGGCGGCAATCTGTTACCATCATAACATCGCCTATGTAGGGTGTCAAAGAATGTTGAAGTTAGGTGAGTGTCTCTTGTTTTACATGGCACGTTGTAATAATATGTGTAATCTCTGCTGGGCGATTGCTCAGCCCGCTATAAATACAAGGGAGGCTAGTAATGACGATCTTCTGGGCATTGTTCTTCGTGTTGTTCCCGGTCCTGGTCATCTATCTCTGCCAGAGGTTCCCCGTTCTCAACAAGCTCGGCGCCGTGGTCATCTGCTATGCCGTCGGCATCATCATCGGCAACATCGGCGTTCTGCCCGAAAACATATATGGCACACAGGACACGTTGATGACGCTGGTCATCCCCATCGCCATCCCCCTCATCTTTTTCTCAGTAGACATAAAAAGATGGACTAGACTGGCCGGCAAGTCGCTCCTATCCTTCACATTTCAGGTAATCTCAGTCGTCATAATAGTCACTGCCGGCTATTTCATGTTCAGGTCGCTGATAGGCAGTGAGACCTGGAAGGTGTCCGGGATGCTCATCGGCGTCTATACCGGCGGTACGCCCAACCTGGCAGCCATCGGCACTGCGCTCCAGGTTGACCCCACGGTCTACGTAGCAGCGCATACGTCAGATGTGGCTGTTGGTGCCGTCTGGTTGCTCATAATTCTCACCGTTCTCCAGAGAATTCTGCTCAAGTTCCTGCCACGGTTCCAGCCTCTGGGAGATAGCAGCCAGAGCCAGGATACGGCTAACTTCGACTCCTACGCTGGAATCTTCCAACGCAAGGTCATATTACCGCTGCTGGGCGCTTTCGGCATTGCCGTTGGCATCTTTGCGGTAGGTGCTGGCCTGACTTTCGTAGTTCCCAAGGAATTCGCCATGGTAGTAGCCATCCTTACCGTGTCTACCCTGGGCATACTCTTTTCCTTGATACCAGCGGTTAGACGCATTCCCATGACCTTCCAGCTAGGGCAGTATTTCATTCTAATCTTCTGCCTGGTGGTAAGTTCACTGGCCGACATCCAGCAACTGCTGAACACTGCGCCGGCCATGATAGCGCTGGTAGCCTTCGTCTATCTGGTCTCGGTAGCCCTACACGTCGCACTTGCTGCCATTGCCAGAATCGATGCCGATACCGTTATCATCACTTCGGTAGCAGGTCTCTACTCGCCGCCTTTCGTGCCCATGGTAGCCGCAGCTTTGAAGAACAAGGAGGTCATCGTTTCCGGCGTCATCACCGGCATTATCGGCTGGGTCATAGGCACTTATTTGGGCATTGCTGTTGCCTATATACTGCACATGTTCTGAGTTTGAACCCTGCGCAATATGCCCGCCTCATCCAAGCCTATTGATTAAGGAGGCAAAGCCATGGCTAAACTTAAATTCCCGCAAAAAGGCACGCCTGGTGAGGAAGTGCTGGCCACGCTGCAGTCGCTGAAATCGGGCGACAGTGACTATAAGCACGGCCGCATGTTCAGCCTCATCTTCAATGCCGGGGAAGATGTGGCCAGGGTCGCCGAGGAAGCCTACACCGCATTTGTGGTGGAAAATGGCCTCAGCCCCTTCGCTTTTCCCAGCCTGTTGAAGATGGAGACCGAGGTCGCCGCCATGATGGCAGACCTCCTTGGAGGCGACGAGAATACCGTGGGCAACATGACTTCCGGAGGTTCGGAAAGCATCATGGTGGCGGTCAAGGCAGCTCGAGACTATGCACGTTCCAAGAAGCCACACATTACCCAGCCTGAACTGCTCATGCCCTTATCAGCGCATCCCGCCTTCAATAAGGCAGCTCACTACCTGGGACTAAAAACTGTCATAGTACCCACAGATAAGAAAACGCTAGCTGCGGACGTTGAGGCCATAAGCCGAGCTATCACCGACAATACCGTTATGATGGTCGGCTCAGCGCCATCATATCCTCACGGCATCATCGACCCCTTAGCTGACCTGGCAGAGATAGCTGTCAAGAAAGGTATCTGGATGCACGTGGATGCTTGCGTGGGCGGACTGGAACTGCCCTTTGTGGAGAAGCTGGGATGCCCCATACCCACCTTCGACTTCCGCATCCCGGGCGTCTGCTCCATCTCGGCTGACATCCACAAATACGGCTTCACGCCCAAGGGGGCTTCGGTAATACTGTATCGCAATCCAGAGCTTCGACAGTACCAGATTTTTGCCTATGCCGACTGGCCCGGCGGTGTCTATGCTACTCCCAACGTATCAGGGTCAAGGCCTGGCGGGCCTATCGCCTCCGGATGGGCAACCATCAAGTATCTGGGGCTGGAAGGCTACATGAAATTGGTCCAAAAGAGCATGGAAGCCACGCAAAAGATAATCAAGGGGATAGAGGCAATTCCAGAATTATACGTGTTGGGGAAGCCACCGTCCACCGTTTTCGCCATCGGCAGCGATGTGCTCAACATCTTTGCCCTGGGCGAAAAGATGAAAGAATTCCGATGGTACATCGATAGCCAGCACCTGCCACCATGCCTGCACATGACTATCTCGCCTTTGCATGCCACTATCGTGGAACCGT